>JASJAL010000035.1 GCA_030067055.1 Kiloniellales bacterium
TTCGGGTTCGCCGGCAGCTTGCGGCGTGGCTCGCTCAACAAGGCGCTGCTCGCGGCGGCGCAGGAGCTGGCGCCGGCCGGCATGACCGTCGAGATCTTCGACCTCGCGGGGGTTCCGCTCTACGACGAGGATCTGCGCCAGTCCGCTCTGCCGGAGGCCGTCTCCGCGTTGCGGGCGGGCATCGCCGCAGCGGATGCCCTGCTGATCGCAACCCCGGAGTACAACTTCTCCTTCTCGGGCGTGGTCAAGAATGCCATCGATTGGGCGTCCCGGCCGCCCGACCAGCCCTTCGCCGGCAAGCCGATCGCGATCCTGGGCGCCAGCCCCAGCCGGCTGGGGACGGCGCGGGCGCAGTATCAGCTGCGGCAGTGCTTCATCTATCTGGATGGCCGGGTCATGAACCGTCCCGAGCTGATGCTCGGCGACGCCCGGCAGGCCTTCGACGAGACCGGTCGGCTGTCGGAGCCGAAGGCGCGCGAGAACCTGGCCGCATTCCTCGCGGCTTTGGCCGACTTCGTAGGGGAGCGGGACCGGGCCTGACCCGGTCGGATCAGGACTTGGCCTTGGGGAAGGGGCGCCAGCCGCGCAGGATCGCCTGGTCGTCGCTGCAGAACATGCGCTCGCCCCGGCTGGGATCGATGACGATAGCGTCGTAGCCTTCGTCCGAAGGCACATAGAAGACCCGCTGCTCCTTCTCGTTGATCGTTCCCTTGATGACGCAGTACTGCGGATCCTCTTCCTCGCCGGGCAAGCGGACGCCGTCGCGCCAGGACGCGGGCGCTACGAAGTCGCCGCGCCAGATCCCGAACTTCGCCTCCTTGGCGCTGTTCTGCGCCGCCTGCATGGGCGAGGGCGCTTCCGGCAGAGCCACGGCATAGCCTTGCTGCAGGAGCGCGGTCGCCAGGTCCTTGTCGGCGACGCTGCAGGATGCCTTTGCGCTTTGCGGGTTTGTCTTGTCCGGCTCGCAGACCACGTCGCCGAAGGAGATCAGCTTGCGCAACGCCAGAGCCGCCTCCAGGCCGCAGCGCCAGGACTTGCCCTTGTTGAAGCAGCGCTGGCCAAGTTCCGGCGCGTCGATTCCCGCGAGCTGCACCAGACGACCCTCGATGACCAGGGTGTCCCCATCGATCACGGGGTTCGCTTCCTTCGCCTGCACCAGCGTTGCGCTCGGCATCAGGCAAAGCCAGCCGACAATGGCAACGACAGGGAGGAACAATTGGAGAACTTGGCTCACCAACGCGTTTCCTAAGCGGTTGTCACGACCTACCTATAGCAGGTGGCGCGCACGTAAAGGAAATATCGTGTTTTTTCTGTGATAACTGGTACTCCTTAGTCCTGGAGACCCTGTTCAGATGGACCTTGGCTATGTGGAGCAATACCGGGAGAAGGGCTACGCCATCGTTCGCGGCGTTTTCGACCCCGGTGACGTCGCGGCCCTCGCGGCCGCTTTCGATCGGGTCTATGCCGAGGGCCTGACCCACCACGCCAGCTACCGCGATGGTAACGTCTTGTTCCGCGTCGGCCAGGATCCCCAACTCGGCCGAATTCTCCGCCTTGTGCAGTGGCCATCCTACTTCGACCCGGTTCTGGAAAGCTACCGACGCGATCCGCGCCTTCTGCGGGTACTGGAGCCGCTGATCGGCGGCGACCTCAAGCAGATCATCAATCAGCTGCACTGGAAGCCGCCTGGGGCGGCGGTGACCGAGTTCAGCTATCACCAGGATATCCATTTCCGGCGCCCGGCCTCCGCCTACCGTGAGCCCGGCCGATCCTACATCCAGACGGTCATCGCGATCGATCCGCACCGTGCCGAAAACGGCGCCATCACGGTCTATCCGGGCAGCCACAAGCTGGGCAAGCTGACCTTTCCCGAGCGCGGCCGGATCATGGACGCCGCCCTCAGCGACAAGGACCTGAAGGCCCTCGGACTCGACCCGCGACGCATCGTCCACCTGGAGCTCGAGCCCGGCGACCTGGCCTTCTGGGGCCTCTACATGATCCATGGCTCGGGTCCCAACGTCTCGACCCTGGACCGCCGGACCTACGTGAACGGCTACGTGATCGGGGCCAACTGCGATCGCGGCGAATGGGCTTTTCGGGGCGGTCAGGGCGTCCCGCTGGGCGAGCCGGTCCTGGTCCACTACGAGGATCTGCACAGCCGGCCCGGCCCCTTCTACCTGGATGAGGGCTAAGAAGACTGAGCGGCCAAGCCGGAGATCACGCGGCGGGCGGCACCAGTGAAGGCATGGCGCGCTGCCGGCAATCGCTGCGCTCGCAGAGCCGACAGTTGATTCCCACCGGGACCACCGTCCCGGGCGCGTCCCAGTTCAAGCCCTCGCTGTAGACGAGCTCCTCCGCGTAGGAGAGGTCGCAGCCGATCCCAATGGCGTAGCGGGTTTCGGGCTCGCCATAGCCCCCGCCTGGCTTGGTGATGCTGCGTGCCAGACAGAAGAAGCGGCTGCCGCCCGGCATTTCGGCGACCTGTCGCAGGGTCCGGCCGGGCGCGGCCCCGGCGGCATGCAGGTTCCAGCGTGGGCAGACCCCTCCGTAGCGGGCGATTCGCAACCCGGACCCGCCGAAGCGCTTGGAGACGTTTCCCGCGGGGTCGATCCGGACGAAGTGAAAGGGGATGCCGCGATCGCCCGGCCGCTGCAAGGTCGTCAGCCTGTGGCAGACCTGTTCGAAGCTGGCGCCGAAGCGCTGCTGCAGGCGCTCGAGGTCGTAGCGTAGCTCCCGAGCCGCAGTGATGAAGGAGTCGTAGGGCAGGATCACCGCGCCGGCGAAGTAGGAGGCCAAGGCATCCCGTAGCTTGGCGGCCGAATCGCCCGCCGAAAGGGTCAGGCCCTCGGTCAGGTCGTCGAAGCTGTGTCCGCATCGCAAGGCACCGATGCAGCGCGCCATGTGGAAGGCCCGGCTGCTGCTGGATAGGGCCTCGGAGAGCGAGAGGATGCCGCGGGCCTGGTCGAAGTCGGCCACGGCGACGGCCATGGCATCGTCGGCCACGATATCCACCGTAACGCCGCAGGCCTGCTCGAGGTAGGTGGAAAGACCGGTTTCGAGCGGCCGGCCGGACAGTTCCGCCTGTGCCCAGAGGGCTTCGGCGGCGGATTCCAGTTCCGGGAAGTGGTTGTTGTGGTTCTGAATGAAGTCCATCACGTCGTCGACCGCCGATGCCAGACCGCCGAGGCCGGCCAAGTCTTCGCCCTTGGCGAAATCGACCATGCTGTCCACGGCCTTGTTGAGGCGGCCCGTTTCCTTGACCAGGATCTCAAGGAATCTTTGCCGCTGTTCCGCGTCGAGGTCGTCGTAATCGCGCAGGATCTCCGAGAAGGAACGGATCGAGGTCAGGACCGTCCTCAATTCGTGGGTCGAGGCGGAGAGCAGGGCGTCGTCGCTGAGCCTTTCGCTAACCGCATCGAGGTCGGCGCGCAGATTTCGGTAGCCCTGATAGAGTGCGATCATGGCCTGGCCCAGCGCCGGTGCCGCTCCGACGGCGTCGCTGAGGTCCTTCGGGGCGAGATTGAAGGACCCGAACAGGGGATCGCGAAGGATCTCGACCAAATCTGTGACGATCCGCGCGTCTTCGTCCTCGGCGAAGACCTGTAGGTCGACATCGTAGCCCTCGGCCAGCTTCATCTGCAGTGAGCGGGTCAGAGGCCTCTGGTTGTGTTCGATCAGGTTGAGGTAGCTGGGCGAGATGCCCAGCCGCTTGGCCATCTCGACCTGCGTCACGCCCTGCGCACGGCGCAGCCGCCTGACCTTGCTCCCAAGATGTGTGCGATCGCTCATTGGCCCGCGCCCATGGCCGTGGGAATTTACCAAGTTTACAATTTGGCCATGGTCTCTCAGCTTGAATTTACACAAAGAGCCACAGAAAACCAAGGGTCTTGTTGACTGGGTTAACGAATTGTGAGATTTTTACAAACATGGCCAAGAAGGAGACAGCCTGATTGAAGGGCGATCTCTGCGGGGGGAGGCGGCGCTTTAGGGGGACAGGAAGCTCCCGCGCGTCACAGGCAAAGGGCGGCTCTCATGCGAAGTTTGAGGGGCGTGCCGAGCCACCCAGTCGAACCCCCGATTCGCCAGTGCCGGCTGTCCGGCGTCGTGGAAACATGGCGCCGGGGGCAGGGCTGAACAAATCCTTCCGGCCGGGAAAGGGGCGTACGCTGCGCTGGCTGGTCATGCCAGACGTCGTGCGGCCGTTGGAACACTAAGGGAAGACCGCTGCGGCCCGACATCTAGTGTCGGCCTCCCTGCGGTTAATGCTAGTCCGGACCCAATGGAGGGGAGACGGCAAAGATGGAAGCAAAAGTTGTTTGGTTGTTCGCCTTCGTCGGCATGTACTGGGCGTACTGCATCTTCTGGGGCGTCAAGGGCGCTCTCCAGGCCAAGACGGCGAGCGACTACTTCATCGCAGGACGCCGCATGTCGATGTGGGTCTTCATCCTCGCGGCGACGGCGACGTCGTTCTCGGGGTGGACCTTCATGGGCCATCCGGGGCTCGTCTATCGCGACGGGTTCCAGTACGCCTACGCGTCCTTCTACACCATCACGATTCCCTTCACGGGGGTCATGTTCCTGAAGCGGCAGTGGATCATCGGCAAGCGTTTCGGCTACGTCACGCCGGGCGAGATGCTGTCCGACTACTTCCGCGGCGACGCGATTCGGATCCTGACCGTGATCGTGGCACTGTTGTTCTCGATCCCGTACCTGGGCGTGCAGCTCGGCGCTTCGGGCTTCCTGTTCAACGTGTTGACCACGACCGACTCCTATCCCACGGGTCTCGTCGGCGCCAACGTCGGCATGTGGATCCTGTCTGCCGTCGTGCTCATCTACGTCGCCTCCGGCGGCCTCAGGGCGGTGGCCTACGTCGACACCCTGCAGTGCATTCTGCTGGCACTCGGCATCATGATCACCGGTGTCATCGCGCTGAACCTGATCGGCGGCTGGGGTGCCATCAATGAAGGCTTCGCTACCTTGGCGGCCAGCGATGTCGGCAAGTGGGGCGTGACCGAGGATGGGCACAACGCCTACTTTGCCATCCCGGGCGTGATTCAGTTCACGGCGGGCCTGGGCAAAGAGACGCCGGTGGGCGGTCTCTGGACCGGCATCATGGTGCTGACCTACATGTTCGCCCTGATGGGCATTCAGTCGGCGCCGGCCTTCTCGATGTGGTCCTTCTCCAACACCGATCCGCGGCCCTTCGCGCCGCAGCAAGTCTGGGCCTCGTCCTTTGCGATCGGCTTCATCCTGTTCTTCTTCACCGCTTTCCAGGGCATGGGCGCGCATCTTCTGGGCGCCAACCCGGCGGTGAACGAGGCGGGTCTAGCGGTCGCACAGATCCTCGATGGTGAAGCGATCGCGGCTAAGCCGGACTCCTTGGTGCCCTACTACTTCAACCAGATCGCGGATGCCGCGCCCTGGTTGGTGGGCCTGCTGGCGGTCTGCGCCTTGGCTGCGATGCAGTCCACCGGTGCCGCTTACATGTCAACGGCCGGCGCGATGCTGACCCGCGACCTCTACAAGCGTTACCTGAACCCGGGCGCTTCGCATGCCACGCAGAAGCTCTTCGGTCGCTTGGGCGTGCTCTTCATCGTCCTCTCGGCGCTGTTGGTCGCCACCTTCTCCAGGGACGCCCTGGTTCTTCTGGGCGGCCTGGCGGTGGCCTTCGGCTTCCAGATGTGGCCGTCGCTCGCGGCCGTGTGCTGGTTCCCCTGGATCACCCGTCAGGGTGCCACCTGGGGCTTGGCGGTTGGTCTGATCGCGGTGATCTTCACCGAGACCTTCGGCCAGACCATTGCCGGTACGTTCGGGGTCGAGTTGCCCTGGGGCCGCTGGCCCTGGACGATCCACTCGGCCGGCTGGGGCATCTTCTTCAACCTTGGTGTCTGCGTGATCGTCTCGGCGATGACTCAGAACTCGGCCGATCGGGAGCACCGCATGAAGTTCCACAACTTCCTGCGCGAGCACTCGAGCCTTCCGGCCTCGAAGAAGGGCCTGGTTCCGGTGGCCTGGATCATCACCTTGGCCTGGCTGTTCTTCGGCATCGGCCCGGGTGCGGTGATCGGCAACACGCTCTTCGGAGTGCCGGGCGACTCCTCGACCTGGACCTTCGGAATGCCGTCGATCTGGGTCTGGCAGATCCTGTTCTGGATCCTCGGTGTCTTCATGATGTGGTTCCTAGCCTACAAGATGGAGATGTCGACCGTGCCGGAGCGGGAGATCGAAGCCTTGATAGAAGATGTTGGCGACGTCCACGCGCCGGCCGAGCAGGCCGGGGCCGGAGGTGCCGCCGACTGATCTCGATGCTTCGGTATCGGGCAATCGAAACTGGGGGAGGGGCTTGCCCCTCCCCCTTTTTCTTTGGATAAGACAGGGGCTGGTTGCCGGGGTGGAGTCCCATTCGAGGCTCCGGTTGCCTCCGAGGCGTTGGAGTCCGGTTGCCGGACAGCGGCGCGGATTTGCTAAGGATCACGAAGTGGCGGAGCTCTTCACACGGAAGTATGCCCTGCTCTGGGTTCTGGCTCTGAGTCTGGCCCTGTTCCATTTCGTGCGGAACTTCGTCTGGGTTCTGGCCGTGCGGCGGGCCGAGCGTGACGGCAGCCAGGACGAGGAGCGCCGGATCAGGCTGAAGCGCCGCGCCGGTGCGACTTCCGCCCTGCTATCCTTCGTGTTCTCCTACTTCTTCGTCATGCACGTGCTTTTCGGCGACGGGTCATGAACGAGAGGGTGCTCAAACGTTTCGTGATCCTGATGGGTCTGCTGTTGCTGGCCACGGTGATCGGCTGGCCCTTCATGGAGAATTTCCTGCGCCAGGAACCGGGCGACTACTACACCAAGCAGGGCGACCAGCAGCTGTCGTCCGGCGAGTTCGACGAGGCGCTGAAGAGCTTCGATCTGGCATTGGGAGAGCAGCCGGATCATCGCGGCGCCCTGATGGGGCGGGCCCTGGTCTTTATCCAGACCGAGCGCTACTCGGACGCCGTCCAGGAACTGACCTACCTGATCGGCCGCTTGGAGGAGACCCTGGAGGGCGACGACACCACGGGCCGCGGGGCGCTGGCGGCCGCCTATGCCAACCGCGGCGTGGTTCACGATCGCGAAGCCCGCTACGAGGCGGCCCTGATCGACTACGTGAAGTCGCTGCAGGTCGACGAAGGCGTCACCGAGGGGCCGGGCATATTCGACCAGATCCTCTACGGCTACCGGCCCTCGACGGTCCGGGACCGGGCCATCTACCTCCAGGAGCAGCTGCAATTGCCGGAGGACCAGCGGGTCATGCAGCTGCCCGAAAGGGACGCCGAGCAGCGCATGCACAAGCCCTGAGTCGCGGGCGGTACGAGGCAGGATCCGACATCAGGGTCCGGGCGCGAACCTGACCACGCCGAGGACGTCCTGCAGCAGCACCATGATGAAGAAGACGCCGGCGATGCAGGCGAACAGCAGCCGAACGAAGTCGGTGTTACCCTCTTCGTCGCGGTAGCGGATGCCGTTGACCGCGATGAAACCGGTCACCGCCAGGAAGATGATGTTGATGGGCATTTCCCATTCGCCGGCGAACTCGAACATCCCGGCAACCTAGACGTCCGCCCTGCCTGGCTCAAGACACCAGTACACCCGCCCCGGCCGTCGGTCGGTGCCGTCGGCTGTAGCTGGATCAGGAGCCTCGCAGATTGGTCCGCGGCGCCGGGCGCAGCTCTTCCTCGGAGAAGAAGGGCGGGGTCACAGAGCCTGATCGCGGGGTTGGCTTGGCCGTTTCGATGGGCGCGGTCCGGGTCGCCCTTGCGGCGGTTTCCTGGGTCGCAAGGTGGCCGACCATGATCCCGCCGCCGACCGCCAGCACGATGGCGCAGACCGCGACCGTGAAGCGGCGGCTACCAAGTGCCGAGGCCCGATGGTAGTCGCTGTCATAGCGGTGGAAATAGGGATGGCGCCCGTTCAGCTCGCCGCGGGATTCGTGATCGACGACCCGGCGGGCGAAGTGCTTGGCCCATGGCGGCACCCGGTTTTGCACCATGAAGCCGTGGAAGATCGAATCGGTCTCGGTTTCGGGTAAGTCGCGGCCGTGCCACTCGTAGTAGGCGAGTTGAAGGAGTTGAAACTCACCGATCTCGAGGATGTTCGCGGCGTGCGCAATCAGCGCGCGATCCTCGTTCTCGTCCTGGTCCGGGCGGATCAGGGTCTGTAGGAAGTTGGGCATGTCCTCTCCAGTCGGTCGTGCAGGCCGCGCTTCCTCCATCGGGTCCGATCTGGCTCGCAGACCCAGACCAAGGTTCTATCTCAACAACCCTTACATTTAGTATAGTCATCGGCGCGCCGAATCCCAGAGGCCTTGGGATCGGACTCCCTCAAGTCTTCGGGAGCGGCTGCCGGGTTCCTGGCGGCTCTGGTGAGTGACAGGAACGTAGGTGGGACGAGGCAGCATGCAGTCGCAGACCAAGATCTTTTCCCAACTCGTCCGCGATTACATGCGCAAGGGGAGCCTTGTGCTGCCGGCCAAGACCAAGGTGTCCACGCTGATCGCCGAAATGGTCCGGCGCAAGCGAACCAGCGCCCTCTTGACCAACGTCGAGGGCCGACTGGCCGGCATCATCACCGAGCAGGACATCACCCGTCGCATCGCCCTGCGTTGCAGCGGCGACGAGCCGGCGACCGCAGTCATGACCGCGCCGGTTGAGAGTGTCGGCCGCGACGACTACCTCTACGTCGCGATCGCGAGGATGCGGCGCTTCGGCTGGCGGCACATGCCGGTCACCGATCCGGAGGGGCGGCCGGTCGGTACTATCGATCTTTACGCTGCCCTGGCGGTCGCAGCGGAGCCGCTCCTCCGGCAAATCGACCGAATCGTCCACGAGGACAGCCTCGACGGTTTGCGTGAGGTCAAAGCGGTACAGGTCGAGGTCGCCGACGACCTGTTTCGAGACCGGGTGCCGGCGCCCGAGATCCAGGCGGTGCTCAGCGACATCAACCGCGGCATCCACCGGCGCGTGATTCGGCGCAACCTGGCGGCGATGCGCGATACCGGCTGGGGCGAGCCGCCGGTGCCCTTCGCGTTGCTGATCATGGGCTCGGGCGGCCGCGGCGAGAGCTTCCTCTATCCGGATCAGGACAACGGCTTCATCCTGGATGACTACCCCGATTCCGAGCACGAGCGGATCGATAGCTTCTTCATAGAGCTGGCCGAGCGCATGACCCAGGAGCTCGATCAGATCGGCTTTCCCTACTGCAACGGCTACGTCATGGCGACCAATCCGCTGTGGCGCAAGACCCGCAGCCAATGGGCTGCGCAGCTGCGCTACTGGGGCCGGAAGCGTAGCGAGATCGCGGTCCAGCTCTCGGACATCTTCTTCGACTTCACCTGCGGCTACGGTGAGGCGCAGATGGTCCGCGAGCTGCGGACCCGGGTCACCGAGATGCTCCGCGTCAGCCCCGGATTTCTCCAGGAAATGCAGGCCGAGGTCCGCAACCAAGGGGTCGCCCTGGGCTGGTTCGGGCGCCTGCAGACCGAGACCGAGAAGAAGGAGTTCAAGGGCAAGATCAACCTCAAGCACAGCGGCACTCTGCCGCTGGTGTCCTGCGTCCGGCTTCTGGCGCTGCGCGAGGGGGTGGAGGAGACCTCGACCCTGGGGCGGATCGGCGCCCTGCACGCCAAGGGGATCATGGACCGCGATACCCAGGACTACCTCAAGGGCGCCTTCGGCCACATCACCGGCCTGCTGCTGCGCCAGCAAATCGCCGACTTCAAGGCCGGCGAGCGCGTCAGCGTCTACGTCCACCCCGACGACCTCTCGGAACGCGAGAAGGACATCCTGATCGACTCCTTCCGGGCGATCGAGGATCTGCGCGACCGGGTCTACGCCGAGTTCACCGGCGACGTGTTCTGAAGACCTGGCCCCGTGCTACTTCGCGGCGGTGCCGAGTGTGGCGCGGGCGGCCTCGGGATAGGGTAGGGTGAAGGCGAAGCGGGCACCCTTGCCGGGCTCGCTTTCGACCCAGATCTGGCCGCCGAAGTGCTCGACGATCTGGCGGCAGATCGGCAGGCCCAATCCGGTGCCCTGGAGGTTGTGGGCCAGGTCTTCGCGCAGGGCCTGGAACTTCTCGAAGACTCGGCGCTGCTCCTCCCGGGACAGGCCGACGCCGTTGTCGCTGATCACGACCAGGAGGTCGGTGGACCGCGGCCGCGCCTCGACCGTCACCCGGCCGCCTTCGGGATCGCAGAACTTGACGGCGTTGGACAGTAGGTTGACGACGATCTGAACCAGACGGTCCCGGTCGGCGTGGACGTCCGGCAGACGGCTCGGGAGGTCGACTTCCAGCTCGACCCCGCGCTCGCGGAACAAGGGATGGGTCGCGGCCAGCGCCTCCTCGATCGACGGTCCCGGATCGAGGTCGGCCATGTTCCACTCCATGCTGCCGGCTTCCATCTTGGCCAGGTCGAGGATCTGGTTGATCAACCGGGTCAGGCGCTCGCTCTCCTTGATGATGACGTTGAGGAACTCGCCGCGCTGTGCCAGGTCGAGCGAGGGATTGTCGTAGAGGATCTCGCTGAAGGAACGGATCGAAGTCAGCGGCGTGCGCAGTTCGTGGCTGACGGTCGAGATGAAGTCGTCCTTCAGCCGATCCAGCTCGGTCAGTCGCTGGTTGGCCGCGCGCAGGTCGGAATAGGCGTGCTCCAGCTCGCTCGACTTCTGCTCCAGGCGGTGGCTGTACTCGATCACCTGCGATGTCTCGTCGAGGATCTGCATGACCTCGTCGATCCGGATCATCTCGCCCTTGACCACCGAGGCGAGCATGACCCGCGCCGAGGCCGCGCCGATGGCGCCGGCCAGCAGCCGCTCGGTAAAGTGCAGCAACCGGGAATCGGCCTCCTCAAGCTTGTCCAGGTTGAGGTTGCGTTCCTCGGCATAGCGGGTGAAGGCCCGGTCGGCGGGCTGCTTGCCGAGGAAGCGCACGACCACGTCGTAGACGTCGGCGAAGGTCGCGGTGCCGCGCCAGAGACCCGAGCCGCGCTGGCTCTCGCTGTGGCGGAAGACGTCGACGAAGATCGCCGCCTGAATCCGCTCCAGGGCGCTTTCCCGGCCGAAGAGGGAGCCGACGATATAGCCGCCGATATTGCCGAGCAGGCTCCAGAACAGGGCGTGGGTGACATGGTCGAGGCCGTCCAGGCCGAACAGCCGGTAGGGATGCAGCAGCTCGATCCCGAAGGGTCCCTGCTCGACGAAGGCAAGGCTGAGCCAGCCGGAGCGGGCCATGGACGGCAGGAAAAGGGTGTAGGCCCAGAGCGCGAAGCCCAGGCTGAGACCGATCAGAGCGCCGGTCCGCGTGCCGCCCTTCCAGAAGATGCCGCCGATGATGGCCGGGGCGAACTGCGCGGCGGCGGCGAAGGAGACCAGGCCGATGGTGACCAGGGCATAGGATTCGCCGATGTAGCGGTAGTAGATGTAGCTCATCGCCAGGATCAGCATGATGCTGCCGCGCCGAATCGCCAGCAGCAGGCCGGTCAGGTCACGCTCCTCGGACAGGCGGAGCCAGGGGATGCGTAGCAAGGTCGGCATCACCAGGTCGTTGCAGACCATGGTGCTGAGCGCGATGGTCGCGACGATCACCATGCCGGTGGCCGCCGACAGGCCGCCGATGAAGACGAAGAGCGCCAGGCCGTCCCGCTCGGCGGCCAGCGGCAGGGTGAGGACGAAGGTGTCGGCGTCGACGCCGCCGCCGGGGAACTGCATCAACCCGGCCAGGGCGATCGGCAGCACGAAGATGTTGATCGCCAGCAGGTAGAGCGGAAACAGCCAGACCGCCTTGTGCAGGTGTCTTTCGTCGACGTTCTCGACCACCGTCACCTGGAACTGCCGTGGCAGGCAGATGATCGCGGCCATCGACAGCAGGGTCAGGGTAACCCACTGGCTGTAGCCGCCGTCGCTGTCGACGCTGAACAGCCGGGCGGTCTCGGGCTGGGCGCCGGCCACCGCGAAGAGGTCCGCGAAGCCGCCGTAGAGCCCGAAGGTCACGAAGAGCCCGACCGCCAGGAAGGCGACCAGCTTGACGATCGATTCGAAGGCGATCGCTGCGACCATGCCCTCGTGATGCTCGGCCGCGTCGATCTGCCGGGTGCCGAAGAGGATCGTGAAGATCGCCAGTACGGTCGTCACCAGGAAGGCCGTGTCGGCCGGAAAGGGGACCTCGAAGATCGTCGGCGTGGCGTCGAGGTTGGGATAGTGCAGGAGCAGGTTGAAGCTGGTCGAGACCGCCTTCAGCTGCAGCGCGATGTAGGGCATGATCCCGACCACGGCGATCACGGTGACCAGGCCGGAAATCATCGTGCTCTTGCCGTAGCGCGAGGAGATGAAGTCGGCGATCGAGGTGATGCGGTTGACCTTGCTGATCCGGAGGATCTTCGCCAGGACGAACCACCAGAGCACGAAGGTCAGGGTCGGGCCGAGATAGATCGGCAGGAAGGCGACCCCGTCCTGGGCCGCCAAGCCGACGCTGCCGTAAAAGGTCCAGGAGGTGCAGTAAACCGCGATCGACAACGTATAGATGTAGGGGTTTGCGATCAGGCTGCGGCCCTCTTGGGCGCGCTTGTCGCCATAGTACGCGATCGCGAACAGCAGGCAGAGGTAAGCGCAGGCGACGGGCAGGACAACCCAGCCGGACAGCATGGCTCAATCCCCGTCCTGCTTGCCGGCGTCCTGCACGGGCAGGTCCGTCCAAGGCGCGTCCAACCGTCCAGGCGGCGGACGATGGCTGGGAATTCGTCGCCAGCGTTCCGAGGTAATCGCGATCAGGCCGATCAGGGCAGCCCAGACCGTGAAGAGGTAGATGTAGAGCACCGGGATGCCGAACAGCCAACCCGGGCCGTCGAAGATCGACAGCAGGGGCGGGCTCAGCAGAACCAGACCCAGAAGAAACAGGGCCAGGTGGCGTTCGCCGCTGGTTCCGCGCCTCGGCATGCGTCTCTTCTCCGGTAACCTGCCCTGCGCCGTGCAGACGGGCCAAGTCTACACCCACCGGCCGAACTTGACACCGGCAGGAAAGCCTCTGAGTTGATTAGAACTCTTCTTGGCGGCGCCGGACCTCGACCATCTGTTCCGAGGCGGCAAAGGCGGCTCCCAAGGTCGTGATGCCCCGGGCTTCGAGGAGTTTGAGCATCGCCAAAAAGACCTCCGCAGTGACCATGGTGTCGCCCATCGCGGTGTGCCGGCCCCAGATCTCGACTCCCAGCCGCTCGGCAATGGCGTCGAGCGTGTGGTTCTGCTCTTCAGGATGCAGCCAGACCGACAGCAGCAGGGTGTCGAGCACGGGATTGTCGAAGACGACGTCGCAGGCGGCTTCCTTAAGTCGGAGGAACTTCATATCGAAGGCCGCGTTGTGTGCGATCAGCACGGCATCGGATGCGAAGCGGTGGAACTGCGGCAGAACCGACTGCGCAGCCGGGACGTCCCGGACCATCTCGTCGGTGATCCCGTGAAAGCGGATCGAGGCCTTGGGGATGGGCTTGCCGGGGTTGACCAGGCGCTCGAAGGTCTCGCCGCTGAGGATCCGTCCGTTAACGATCCGAACCCCCGCAATTTGGATGATCTCGTCGCCACCGGACGGATTGAGGCCGGTGGTCTCGGTGTCGAAGACGACGTAGGACAGCGCGGAGAGTGAGCGGTCGCTGACCGACTCCAGGGGTGCTTGGCCGTGGAACAGGTCGAAGTCGTAGAATTCCGGCCGGGGCGGTAGCGCACCGGGCACTTCCGGACCGCTGGGCGGTGTCCCCGCCGGCAGGGCCAGGCGCAAGCCTGGCGTGCCGCCCTCATCGCCGAGGCTCCAGACCTCGGCGCCATGCTGTTCGAGGACTTCCTGCAGCGAGCCCGCCATCGTCGTGTCGTCGAGTTGCTCCTGCAACCAGAATTCCAGTTCGCGCTGCGCCAGGGCGCCGCTCGGCCAATGCAGGTCGAGTGCGCTGTGGCCGCCCTGCCGGACCGCCTCCAGGGTGAAGCTCTCAATCTTGAGGGATGCCGAGACCTTCAGGATCAAGTGGTTCAGGACCCACTGCAGGGCGAGGCTGTCTCCACGCAGCCAGATTTCGCCGCCGCCAACGTCCAGGCGCAGCCCGTCTTCGTCCTGGAGTTCCTCCTGCAGTGACTCGAACAGGTCCCGAGCCAGGACGTTGCCCAGCAGCAGGTTTTCGGACTTGAGCGCCTCATAGGCGTCGGACAACGTTTCCAGCTGGTCGCTGAGCCGTTGGCTTTCCTCGGCGATAATGCGGTCGAAGGCCCGTCGCCGCCCGGCGTCTAAGTGCGGATGTTCGATCATCATCTCGACCGCGGCCCGCAGGTTGGCGAGCGGGCCGCGAAAACCTTCGGTGGCTCGGCTTAGCAAGAGATCGCGTTTGGCGAAGCGGGCCCGTTCCCGGCCGGCCTCGGAAAACACCACGACGTAGCCGCGCGCCGCGCCCTCGGAGTCGAAAATCAGGGTCATCCGGCCGTGCAAGAGGCTGTGCGTCGCCTTGCCCAGGCAGAGCAGTTCGACAGTTTCGGGGTGGCTTGCCGAGTCCTTTTCCTTGGCGCGCCGGAGCAGGCGGCTAAGCGCGTGGCCAACCGCTTCCTCCCCGACGAGTTCGAGGACCGATCGACCCAGGCCGGTTGTTTCCGGGGCCTCCAGGGCCAGTCGCGCGGCCTTGTTGTAGAGCAGGATCTTGTGCTCGAGGTTGCAGACCACGACCGCCTCGCTGAGGTCGCGCAGGATCGCTTCCAGCCAGCCGCGCTGTTCCTCGCTTCGGGCACTTGCCCCGGCCATGGCTTTGACCACGTCGCTGCGCGCGGTCCTCAGCCCGCGGCTGACCTCCTTGATGGCTTCGTTCAGGGGGCCAAGGGCGTGAGTCTCGGCGATCTCGACCCCGGCCTCGGCGTCGGCCCGGCTGACCGTATGGAGCCGACTGGTCAGACGCGACAGAGGACGCAGCAGGCGTTGCTCGACGATCACCCAGGCGACGGTCGTAGACGCGACAAGCCCGAAGGCCAGAACAGCGCCGAACAGCAGGACCACTCCGAGCGCTTCCGACGCCGAGCCGCTGAGCATTACGAAGGCGAAGCTGGCGAGGCCCAGAACCGCGCTCACCCCCAGGACACCGAGGGCCAACAAGATCAGTACCAAGAATCGGCGTGTCGTCATTCCCCGGTGAGCTCCAGAGCCTCGGTCCTCAGCTCTCCCGGTCCTCCAGGAAGGTCTTGACGCGCTCGACCAGCTCGCGGGTCGAGAAGGGTTTGGTCACGTAATCGTCGGCGCCCAGCGCCATGCCTTTCTCGCGCTCCACCTCGCGGCCCTTTGCGGTCAGCATTATGATTCGGACGTCCTTCCACTCAGGCTTGGCGCGGATCATCTGGCAGAGATCGTAGCCGTCGCGCTTCGGCATCATGACGTCAAGCAGCACCAAGTCCGGTACCTTGTCCTGCATGGCCTTGAGCGCGGCCTCGCCATCGGCCGCGACGCGGACCTCGAACCCGGCCTGTTCCATAAGGAACTCCAGGGACATCACGATGTTGGGCTCGTCGTCCACGACCAGGACGGAATGCGACATCCGGCCAGCCTCCCTAAGCCTCTGGCACCCCTCTTATCCGCTGCGCGGGGGCGTCCTTCTCGGGCCGACTCAAGACTAGCCTCCCGCGCCGGGCATTGCCAGCGCCTGGGCGCTGGGATAGAACCCCGGCCGATCCTTAGCCTGATTCCGGAGACAAGCGTGGCATCCTACCAGTACGTCTATGTGATGAAGGGCCTTGGCAAGACCTTTAAGGGCGGTCGCGAGGTTCTGAAGGACATCTGGCTTTCCTTCCTGCCAGGAGCGAAGATCGGGGTGCTCGGCCTGAACGGCGCCGGCAAGTCGACATTGCTCAAGATCATGGCAGGGCTCGATGACGACTTCACGGGCGAGGCTTGGGCCGCTAAGGGTGCCAGCGTCGGATTTCTGCCGCAGGAGCCTGAGCTCGACCCGTCGAAGGACGTTGCCGGCAACGTCGTGGAGGGCATGGCGGCGACCAAGGCCCTGCTGGACCGCTTCGAGGCGGTCAGCGCGCGTTTTGCCGAGGATCTGACGCCGGATGAGATGGACGCCTTGATCGCCGAGCAGGCCGAGCTCCAGGAGCAGATCGATGCCGCCGATGCCTGGGACCTGGAGCGGACGGTCGATATCGCGATGGATGCCCTGCGCTGTCCGCCTGGCGACGCTGAGGTCAGCACGCTTTCAGGCGGCGAGCGCCGCCGCGTGGCGCTGGCCCGGCTGCTGCTCCAGAAGCCCGACTTGCTGCTTCTGGACGAGCCGACCAACCATCTGGACGCCGAATCCGTGGCCTGGCTCGAGCGGCACCTCCAGGACTATCCGGGCACGGTCGTGGCGGTGACCCACGATCGCTACTTCCTGGACCACGTCGCCGGCTGGATCCTGGAGCTCGACCGGGGCCAGGGCATCCCTTTCGAAGGCAACTATTCGGGCTGGCTGGAGCAGAAACAGAAGCGCCTAGCCCAGGAAGGCAAGGCCGAAGCGGCCCGGCAGCGGACCTTGTCCCGCGAGCTTGAGTGGATCCAGCAGAGCCCGCGGGCGCGCCAGGCCAAGTCCAAGGCCCGCCTTTCGGCTTATGAAAAGCTCCTGGCCGAAGGCGGTAGGACCGCACCGGAGCCCGGCCGTATCGTGATCCCGCCGGGCCCGCGCCTCGGCGATCTGGTGATCGAGGCCGAGGGGCTCAACAAGGGCTTTGGCGAAAAGCTGTTGATCGAGAATCTGGACTTCCAGCTGCCGCCGGCAGGCATCGTCGGCATCATCGGCGCCAATGGCGCGGGCAAGACCACGCTGTTCCGGATGCTGGTCGGCCAGGAGCAGCCCGACTCAGGGAGCCTGAAGGTCGGCGAGACCGTGAAGCTCGGCTACGTCGACCAGTCGCGCGACAGCCTGGCGCCGGACAAGACGGTCTGGGAGGAGATCTCCGACGGCCTCGAGCAGATCGAGCTCGGCAAGAAATCAACTCCCTCGCGCGCTTACGTCGGTGCCTTCAACTTCCGCGGGCCGGATCAGCAGAAAAAGGTCGGGCAGCTCTCGGGCGGCGAGCGAAACCGGGTCCACCTGGCCAAGATGCTGAAGTCCGGTGCTAACGTGCTGCTGCTGGACGAGCCGACCAACGACCTTGACGTCGACACCCTGCGGGCCCTAGAGGGGGCGCTGGACGACTTCGCCGGCTGCGCGCTGATCATCAGCCACGATCGCTGGTTCCTCGACCGGGTCGCGACCCACATCCTGGCCTTCGAGGGCGACAGCCAGGTGGTCTGGTTCCAAGGCAACTACCAGGATT
>JASJAL010000335.1 GCA_030067055.1 Kiloniellales bacterium
CGACCGCTCGGTCGCGCGCGCTTGGTCTGCTGCTACCGAGGCCATGGCCTGCAAGTCGGGGCCCCTGAAGACACCGGACCGCCCAGCCGGCTCACCTCTTTGCCACGGGGGGACGTGATCCTGTTCCGCGGCCTGCTCTGGCCGGATCCTCAGCCGCCCGGCGTGGTCTATCGACCGGCATCGCCAGAGAAACCAGGCGGAACCAGCTTTGTCCTCACCATCGAGCCCGTCGACGATATTGCTGGTCATTGCTGACAAGAGTCTTTGCCTTTACACGATCGGGTGAGCTGCCCCCAGACCCGGCCATTCAACCTGAGCTTTCAACGGCTTGAGTTTGCCATAGAAGTGGGCAATCGATTGCGGTGTGAGAGCGCGATGACGCAGGCGCGCGGGCGCCGATTCATGCAGCGCACGCCACGCAGATTTGTCTGGCCAAGTCTGCAGCCGACGAAGCCTACACCCTGAAACGGTTGGCAGCTCAATGCTCATTGTAGCGCACATCGTTTCCGTAACTTTTGGGCCAAGGCTCCGGAGATGCAGCCGACGGCGTGTTGAGGCAGAGCAGCAATCGCGTGCGGCCCGTGCCTGCGATCGGCGGCGAACGATGGACGATTCCGCTTCCGGGGCCGGCGCAGCTTCCCTTGAATATCGCCACGTCTTGAGCCCCTAGGTGTTCTATCGGCCCTTTGAAGCTCTTCTGAGCTCGGAGCGCCGTCTCGGCGTGGCGTGGCTGGACCCACTCGGTCGCCGGACCACGGTAGGTCGTCAGGAGGCGTGCCGCAACGAAGTCCCTATGGAATTTCCGGCACGCATCGCCACTGACTCTCTCCAACCGCACGTCCACGAGATCGGTCCGGGCGATTCTGGCGAACGCAGAGACGAGATTGCCGACGTCGCAGACCAGGAGGGCGCGCATTTCTCCTTCAGGCAAGCCGCACTCGTTCAAGAACGGTTCCATTGCCCGTACAAGGTCTTTGGGTTGAACGAGAACGCGTAGATCTGGCAGTAGCGTAGCATCGAGTTGCTCCAGCCAGGTTTGCAGGCATAGGGGAAGCGAGCGTCGCCAGATCACAAGCTCCACGTCGGGCCGGGCGATGGCGCCAAGGCCGCCCGCCGCCTCGCATGTCTCGATGCCCGCGCACTCCGCAAGAGAAGCAGCGATGGCCTGTGGACCTAGCGATGTCTTGGCGCCATTCGGGGTAGTATGGTCGGCGCTCGAGGGCCACGTTTCTTCACCGGAACTCCTTGGCCTCATGGCCGATACCTTCGGCGGCGTGTTGCCGGAACACGGATCAGTCTCCAAGTCCGGAACATCGTTGGCGGACCTAGGCAGATCCTGTGCCTCTCTGTGCTTGGGCATATCGCCGTCCCTCAAAGCCGCGTTGGATTCGGCGCGCTGCCGTAAACGTCCTTCGGGTCGAAGGTTCGTCGTGTCTCGACGAACACGAGCCGCGCGGGCTCATCAGGTGGGCCGCGGAGCTCCACCGATCGATAGAAGCAAGAACGGTAGCCGACATGGCAGCTGGCGCCCGACCCCGCGACCTGTACGCGCAAGCAGACGGCGTCCTGATCGTCATCGATGCGCATTTCGACAAGCTTCTGGACGAGGCCGCTGGTCGTGCCCTTGCGCCAGAGGCATTGGCGGCTCCGGCTCCAGTAGTGCGCCTCGCCGGTCGCGATCGTTCGTTGCAGGGCGTCCCGGTTCATGTATCCGAGCATGAGAACTTCCCCGGTTTCGGCGTCGGTCGTAACGCAGGGGATCAGCCCGTCGGAATCGAACTTGGGTGCCAGGGAAAGGCCTTCTTCGACCTGCTCGACCGTCGTGCGGGCGGCAAAGGGTGCCGCCGCCCTCGACTCTGCGGGCTCAGGTCTCATGCGGGGTGTTCCTCTGGCCGCCGATCACCGACAGAAATTCCCGCCGCGTCGCGGGGTCGTCGCGGAAGCAGCCGAGCATGCGGCTGGTTACCGCGCTAACCCCCGGCTTGCGGACACCGCGAGTGGTCATGCACTGGTGCGCCGCCTCGATAACGACGCCGACGCCACGCGGCTTGAGCAATTCCTGGATCGTGTCCGCGATCTGTGATGTCAGCGCTTCCTGGATCTGTAGCCGCTTGGCGAAGACCTCGACGAGGCGCGCGAGCTTGGACAAACCAACGACCCGACCCGCCGGCAGGTACCCGACGTGCGCCGTTCCCAGGATGGGAACGATGTGATGTTCGCAGTGGGATTCAAGCCGAATATCGCGCAGGACAATCATCTCGTCATAGGCGGCGGTCTCCTCGAAGGTGGTGGCCAACAGGGCCACTGGGTCTTCGTCGTATCCGGCGAAGAATTCCTCGTAGGCGCGCACGACACGCTCGGGTGTCTCCTTCAGCCCTTCCCGGTCCGGATCGTCTCCGGCCCACTCGATCAGCGTGCGAACGGCGGCCTCCGCCTCAGACCGGCTCGGCCGATGGCGCGCCCCCGGCTTGATGCGTGAAGAAGTCGAGCGCCGAGTCTCAAAAACCACGCTGTCCATAATCTAGCCTTTCATCAGTTTCGGGCCGCCCCCGGCAGCGATCTCTCTTGCAGCACAAAATGCAACGTTATAACGTTCCTTAGCTTGAACGCAAGTTTAGACCAGGCGATGACGAAACCGTCGATCCGACCCCGGCCCTGCACCGATCCGAATTGCCGCGGTGAGCACTCACCGCGTGAACGTATCGCGCTTGCTGTCTCGATCTGCGAGGCGCGCGGCGTACAAATGACAGAGCTCCGCCGGCACATCCTGGAACTGCTTTGGGCGAATGGTCGGCCGACGGGCGCCTACGAACTGATCGAAGCGCTCAAGATCGAGGATTCGCGTCCAGTCGGACCCCCCACCGTTTACCGAGCGCTTGGGTTCCTCATGGCGCAGGGCCTCGTCTCCAAGATCGAAAGCTTGAACGCCTACGTCCCATGTGCCCATCCGGAGCGCGGACACGATTGCCTCTTCTTCATCTGCAGCAGCTGCGGGGCATCGGTCGAGCTTGAGGATCCGCGGATCGGAGGACTGCTTGCCGAGGATGCAGTCGCCCTCGGTTTTGCCGTGACACGAAGCATGGTTGAGGTCGAGGGGATGTGCGCGCAGTGCGCCGAAGCGAGCCCGGCCTGAACGGCAACGAGGAGCCCCACCCATGGAGAGGCGATGTCTTGACCGATCATCTCAGCGTTCGTCGATTTCGATGCTGACCGGGTTCTTGGGTCCCGGAAAAGGGATGTTCGGCACTGCTCGGGCAGAGAGAAAAGATCCCAGCTCTCTCGACCCAGGGGACAATAGCATTCGGCCGGGAGCGCTGGCGTGAGGGCGCGGCGCACCCGTTCTTCTCTCTGGCTGCTGCTGCTCGGCGCCGGGCCCCGGCTCGCCGGCGCTGGACTGATCGTTGCGGCGCTCTGGGCCAGCTTCTTCTGGGCAACGTCGACGCCGGGGAGCCTATGACCCACGTCCTTGAGTTTCAGGACCTGACCCTCGGCTACGACCGGCATCCCGCCGTGCATCGCCTTTGCGGGGAGATCGCCGAGGGCAGTCTGACAGCTCTCGTCGGACCCAACGGGGCGGGCAAATCGACGCTATTGAAGGGAGTCGTCGGCACGCTCCCTCCACTTGGGGGACGGATCGCCTTCGGCACCCTCGCGCGCGACGACATCGCCTACCTGCCGCAGCAATCCGACCTCGACCGGTCGTTCCCGATCACGGTCGTCGATCTCGTAGCGATGGGGCTCTGGCGAGAGATCGGCGGCTTTGCCGGCCTGCGACCTGCTCACCGCGCGCGCGTCGCCGAAGCGATTTCCGCGGTCGGACTCGAAGGGTTCGAGACGCGGCCAATCGGCTCGCTGTCGGGCGGGCAGGTACAGCGTACGCTCTTCGCCCGGCTTCTGCTGCAGGACGCACGACTGGTCCTGCTGGACGAACCCTTCACCGCGGTTGACGCGAGAACCGTGGCCGACCTGATCGGCTTGGTGCGGCGCTGGCACGGGGAGGGGCGCACGGTGCTTACAGTGCTGCACGATTTCGACACGGTGCGCGCCCACTTCCCAGAGACGCTGATGCTGGCGCGCGAACTCGTCGCCCATGGGCCCACGGCGCAGGTGCTGACGGCCGAGAACCAGTTCCGCGCCCGCCAGATGTGCGAGGCCTGTGGGGGACCCCCGCATACCTGTAGCCGGGGCGCCGCGTGATGTGGGAGGTCCTCGTCCAGCCCTTCGCCGATTTCGGCTTTATGCGGCGCGCGCTCATGGGCTGCATCGCCATCTCGGTCGGCGCAACCCCGGTCGGGGTCTTCCTGATGCTGCGCCGGATGAGCCTCACGGGCGACGCGATGGCCCACGCAATCCTGCCGGGCGCGGCCGTGGGGTATCTGATCTCCGGCCTCTCGCTCGGTGCCATGACCATCGGCGGGCTGGTTGCCGGTATGGCCGTGGCGTTGCTGTCGGGCTTCGTCACCCGCGTCACCGCGCTTCGCGAGGACGCGAGCCTCGCCGCCTTCTACCTGATCTCGCTGGCCGTCGGCGTGCTGATCGTCTCGACCCGGGGCAGCAATGTCGACCTCATGCACGTGCTCTTCGGCACCGTGCTCGCGCTCGACGACGACGCGCTGATCCTCTTGTGCACTATCGCCAGCGTCTCGGTACTGACCCTCGCGCTGCTGTTCCGGCCGCTGGTTCTGGAATGCGCGGACCCGCAGTTCCTGCGCTCGGTAAGCGGCCTGAGCGCCGTGACGCATCTCACCTTCCTCGCGCTTGTCGTGCTGAACCTCGTAGGTGGCTTCCATGCGCTCGGAACGTTGATGGCGGTCGGCATCATGATCCTGCCGGCCGCCGCCGCGCGGTTCTGGGCCGCCAGCATCGGGGGCCTCGTCGTCTCAGCGGTCGCCTTCGCAATGGTCTCGAGCTTCATCGGCCTGTTGCTCTCCTACCATTTCAGCCTGCCGTCCGGGCCGGCGATCATCCTCGTGGCGGGCTTCGCCTACGGTCTGTCGCTGGTGCTCGGGCCGATGGGCGGCCTTGTCGCGCAGGCCTTCCCCCGCCGTCACCTCGAAACCTGAGAGGAGGTTTCCATGCCCAACCGCAGATCCCTGCTGAGATCCGCCATCGCATTTGCCGCCCTGTGCCTGGCCACGCCGGCGGCGGCGCAGTCCGATGGTCCGATCCCGGTGGTCGCTACCTTCTCGATCCTCGGTGACATGGTGGAGCGCATCGGCGGCGAGCAGGTCGCTGTCACGACCCTCGTCGGCCCTGACGGTGACGTGCATGTCTACCAGCCGACCCCGGCCGCCGCGCGAGCCGTGAGCGAGGCGAAGATCCTCGTCGTCAACGGCTTGGAGTTCGAAGGCTGGCTGGACCGGCTGATCGACGCGTCCGATTTCCGCGGTCTCCGCGTCGTGGCGACCGATGGGGTCGCGCCGATCGCCTATGAGGACGACCACGATGAGGAAGAGCACGCCGCCGAAAAGAGTCACGATCACGACCACGATCACGAGCAGCACGCCGCAGAAGAGGGCCACGATCACGACCACGATCATGAGAAGCACGCCGCCAAAGAGGAGCATGATCACGACCACGAGGCGCACGAGGAAGCCGGCGCACATGATCATCATCACCACGGCGCCTTCGACCCGCATGCCTGGCAAAGCCTCGCAAACGCGGTGATCTATGTCGACAACATCACCGCCGCGCTCGCCAAGGCCGACCCGGAGAATGCCGGGACCTTCTACCGGAAGCGCGAGGCCTATGTGGCCGAGATCAAGGCGCTCGACGCCGAGATCCGCAAGATCGTGGCAAGCCTGCCGACCGACCGTCGTACCGTCGTTACCTCGCACGACGCGTTTCAGTATTTCGGCCGCGACTACGGGCTGACCTTCCTGGCGCCCCAGGGGCTGAGCACCGAGTCCGAGGCCTCGGCGCAGGATGTCGCCCGCCTGATCGAGCAGATGCGAGACGAG
>JASJAL010000036.1 GCA_030067055.1 Kiloniellales bacterium
CGGACCGGGCGCTGGG
The DNA here is from genome assembly GCA_030067055.1 of Kiloniellales bacterium. The sequence continues at coordinate 17 of JASJAL010000036.1, forward strand.
CCGCGTCGGGATTGACCTTGATCCGCGCAGCGTCGCGGAAGGCCGGGATCTCGAAGAGCCGCGCGGCGGCCCGGCCCGCGCCCTTGAAGTTCGGTATTCGGCCGTGCGGCGGAAAGGGAAAGGCGGCCAGGCGCTCGTCCTGCAGGCGGTCCCAGACCGCGCCACGGGCCGCCTGCTTGCTATCGAAATCGGCGGTCATCGCCGGCGCCCGCGGCCGGCGCTGGGCCGCGTCACCTTGTGGAAGTCGGCCGGCTTGTTCTTGAGCCAGCGCAGAAAGGGGGCGATCTCGGGGTGACGGCGCAGGGCCTCGGGCGTGCCGTAGTCCTCGGCCAGCTCGCGCTCGCTGAGGACGTCGTGGACCTTGCGGTGGCAGATCGGATGCAGGTTGACGGTCTCGCGCCCGCCGAAGCTGCGCGGCACCAGGTGATGCTTCTCGCGCCGCCGGCCAAGCGGGCGCCGGCACAGGGCGCAGGTCTCCTCCTCCATCGCGGCTCCACCTCGGCGCGGGACGGCGTCAGTGTAGCGCGCTTTGAAAAAGCTGCGAGCTTTCGGCCTCAGCTCGGTCTGGCCCCAGGTCCGGGCAAGTAGTATGACGAAGCCACGACGGGGTTCGTGAAGGGAGAGACCGGCGTGGCGCCACGCCCCATCATCATCGACAGCGATCCCGGCACCGACGACGCCATCGCGATCTGGCTGGCCCTGGCCTCGCCCGAGCTCCAGCTGCTGGGCATCACCGCGGTCGCGGGCAACGTGCCGCTCGAGCTGACCGCGACCAACGCCCGCAAGGTCTGCGAGCTGGCCGGGCGCGCCGACGTCAAGGTCTTCGCCGGCTGCAGCCGGCCGATGCTGCGCAACCTGGTGACCGCCGAATCCTTCCACGGCCACGACGGCCTGGGCAACGCGCCCCTGCCGGAGCCCGCGATGCCGCTGCAGCCCCAGCACGCGGTCGACTGGCTGGTCGAGACCCTGATGGCCGACGAGGGCGAAGGGGTCACGCTCTGTCCCATCGGGCCGCTGACCAACATCGCCCTGGCGATCGTGAAGGAGCCGCGCATCCTGCCCAAGATCCGCGAGATCGTCTTGATGGGCGGCGGCTTCTTCGCCGGCGGCAACACGACCCCGGCGGCCGAGTTCAACATCCACGTCGATCCGCACGCCGCCCACGTGGTCTTTACCAGCGGGGTGCCGCTGACCATGATGCCGCTGGACGTGACCCACAAGGCGCTGATGACCCCGGAACGCATCGCCTCCGTGCAGGCCCTGGAGTCGCCGGTCGCCCGGGCGGCGGCCGGCATGATGGCCTGCTACGGCGCCCACGACGCCGAGAAATACGGCCGGAACGGCGGCCCGCTGCACGACCCCTGCGTGATCGCCTACCTCCTGGAGCCCGAGATCTTCGCCGGGCGGGACTGCAACGTCCGGATCGAGACCGCCTCTGAGGTGACCTTCGGCATGACCGTGGTCGACTGGTGGGGCAGCACCGAGGAGCCCAAGAACTGCCGGGTGATCAACGAGATCGACGCCGAGCGTTTCTTCGCCCTGCTGACCGAGCGGCTGGCGACGCTCTAGATGTGAACAGCCTCGAGCCCCGCCACGGCGCCGAGTCGCGCGGGACCTCGCAGTATCGTGCTAGGAGAGATGCTTTATGACGACCTTGACGGTAGCCGGAATCCCGGTCGGCAACAGCCAACCGATGTTGCTGATCGGCGGCATCAACGTGATCGAGTCCCAGGACCTGGCGTTCCGGGCCGCCGAGCACTTCGTCGAGGTGACCGGGAAGCTCGGCATCCCCTACGTCTTCAAGGCCTCCTTCGACAAGGCCAACCGTTCCTCGGTGCATTCCTTCCGCGGCCCGGGCCTGGAGGAGGGCCTGCGGGTGCTGCAGGCGGTCAAGGCGCGCTTCCAGTGCCCGGTGATCACCGACGTTCACGAGATCGCCCAGGCCGCGCCCGTCGCCGAGGTCTGCGACATCCTGCAGATCCCGGCCTTCCTGGCCCGGCAGACCGACCTGGTCGCCGCGATCGCGAAGACGGGAGCGCCGGTCAACGTCAAGAAGCCGCAGTTCATGAGCCCGCCGCAGGTCAAGAACCTGGTCGAGAAGCTGCGCGAGTGCGGCAACGACCAGGTGATGCTCTGCGAGCGCGGCGCCTGCTTCGGCTACGACAACCTGGTGGTCGACATGCTCGGCTTCCGGACCATGATGGACGCGAGCGGCGACGCGCCGCTGATCTTCGACGTCTCCCACGCCCTGCAGATGCGCGACCCGGGCGCCGCGGCCTCGGGCGGACGCCGCCGGCAGGTCGCCGAGCTCGGCCGCGCCGGCCTCGCGGTCGGCATCGCCGGACTGTTCCTGGAGGCCCATCCTGATCCGGACAACGCCAAGTGCGACGGCCCCAGCGCCCTGCCCCTGGACCTGCTGGAGCCCTTCCTCGCCCAGATGAAGGCGGTCGACGACCTGATCAAGTCGCTGCCCGAGCTGCGGATCGCGTGATCTAGATCAGCGGCAGGCGCGCCAAGGCGACCGTGAGGCCGCCAAGGAGCATGTGCCAGCCGACTGGCAACAGCATCCAGGGGATAAACGCGGCTCCGAAAGCCACACCCTAGGGCAGCAGGCTTCGATTGTCGGGCCCGGCTCGAATGTTCTTGCCGCCAGCACAGTCGGCGTTGAGCCGACCGGTGATCGCCGGACTTTGTCTCGAATTCGAAGGTTTAACCGGGCTTTTGCGGTTTCGCGCTAGAGCTGCGCTTCCCCACGTCGTTCGAGCGTTAACGGCGGGCGACGCGGGGCGGACGAGATCACGGTTACCTTTGGGGGCACGGCAAGGAGATGGGTCAGACGATCGTTCCAATGAGTGGGATGCAGCCTGATGTCGCCGTCCGACAGTCCGGCGAGGTCCGCGAACTTTGGCATCCACCCCGGTCGCTGTGGCGCCTCTACCTGCTGAGCGTGGTCACTTCGGGTCTCTACCTTTGCCGATGGGCCTGGGAGCTCGCGGACGACCTGAAGCGCAATCGCGATGCGGAGATCCAGCCGTGGGTGTTCGCCTGGGGAATGCTTGTACCGGTGCTAAATGCCGTCTTGGCTTCGCGCTTGGCCGGGACGGCAGAGAGCATCAACATAAATGGCAGCGAGCCGCCCGCAAAGCAGCATTGGCGCCAATTCTCCTCCGTGGGCGTCCCACTGGCTACGTACCAGCTCTATGTTGCCGCGGTAACGATCTTTTCCAGCTGGAACAGCTACGTACTCCAGGGAGCTATCGTGCTGCTGCTACTGATGCCTCTGAACTTTCTCTCGGAGCAAATCCAAATCAACGCACGAAAGGCCTCGTTGGTCGCGCCGCGCTGGATTGAAACACCCAACCTTCTTGCGCGGTTCGAACGGATCGGAGTGTTCATTGTGCTCGGATTGGCTATAGGCGCATCCTTTGAGCAACTGGACAAAAAAATCGATCGCTGGCGAGGCGATGCGCTCGAGCCCGACCAAGCCATAGCCGGGGCCAGCGGCCTCTACACTCTGACTCCGCCCGAGGCCGGCTGGGTCCGGGTCGCTGCCGATCAGTTCTATGAAGGCAGCGATCTCTCCCTCTATGGGCCGAGCGAGCACACATACATCCTGGTTTGGGTTCGCTGCGATGGCGCGAATATCGAGGACCGGGTCCGCTTTCGCCGCGGCAAGAAGGGGGACGCCTTCCGGAACATGGATGCCGAGGAGGAGCGGCGACTTCTGCCGGGGTCTCTCCTCCCGATCTCCCATGCTCGCTATAGTGGAACCTGGAAGGGCCGGGAGAAGACCAGCCTGGTCGCCACCGTCGTTCAGGGCGAGGTCCTGGTCGAGGTGATCGGCACGAGCGACAGCGTCGGAGAGGAGCGGGCGCAAATGGAGCGCATGGTCCGGAGCCTGGAACTGAAGGAGGGCGCCACGTCGTGCGACGACAGCTGAGTCTTGCCCTGGTGCTGGCCGGCGCGCTGATCGCCGGAGACGCCGCGGCCGGCGATGCGCTGCGCTTGAAATCCGGCGGTCAGCCGGTCGACTTCGCGCTTTGGTCGCCACGCCCGGCGAGCTTCACTTTCGCGGACCTGGCCCTGGGCGAGGTGCGGCGGGCCGCCCTCGACGCCGAGAACATCGACTACGCCTACCGGCTCTACCGCTCCGAGATCCGGATCCGGGCCGACGGCGACGTCGAGGAGACCAAGACCATCGTTCGGCTCCTGCTGAGCCAGGCGGCGGTGCGCCGTCACGGCGACCAGCGCACCTGGGTCGACGCCCACAGCGAGACCGCGACGATTCGCGAGGCCTACAGCCTGCTGCCGAGCGGCGAGCGCATCGAGGTCGAGCCGGCGACCATCCAGGTGACTCCGGACGACGAAGACCGGATCTTCAGCGACAACTTCGGTGTCACCGTGCCCTTTGCGGGCCTGGTACCGGGCGCAATGACAGTGCTGGTGGTCCAGACGCGGCATCGCAGCGCCGACTTCCCCCTGCCCTGGTCCCGGATCTTTTGGCCCCAGATCAGCCGTCCCAACGAACGCTTCGAGGTCGTCGTCAACTGGGACGAAGGCGTGACGCCGCCGCAGTGGCGCAGCGACATGCCAGACCTGACCTGCGAAGACGAGAATCCGCGCGGCCTGGTCTGCAGCGCCTCCGAGGTCGCGGCCTTCAAGACCGATCCCGAAATCCTCTACCGCGACACCATGCCGACCCTGGTGATCGCCGAGGCGGTGACCTGGCCGGAGCTCGTGCGGCAAGAGATCGAGCTGTTCAATCGGGCCCTGGAGGACAACCCGGCCCTCGACCAGGCCGTCGCCCGGCTGACCGCAGGTGCCGATGGCCCGGAGGAGCGGCTGGCCCGGATTCATGCCTTCGTCGCCCAAGAAATCCGCTACCTGGGCCTCGAGCACGGTCTCGGCGGGATCATCCCGCGGCCGACGCACCGCACCTTGTCCCGACGTTTCGGGGACTGCAAGGACAAGACCGCGCTCTTTGTCGACCTGGCCCGCAGGGCGGGAATCGAGGCCTTTCCGGTGCTCACCTCGACGCGCCGGGAGAACGTCGAGAAGCTGCTGCTGCCCGCCTCCGGCTATTTCAACCACATGGTCGCCTGCGCGAAGCTGCCCGGGGCGGAAGGCGGCTCGGACCGGGAAATCTGCGTCGACCTCACCGATCCCTACAGCGCCTATTCGGTTCCCTATCGGAGTGTCCAGGGCGCGATCCGGCTGGACGTATCGCCGGAAAGCCGTCGCCCCGGCCAACTGCCCGCGGCGGACTACGGCTGGGTTCTGACCGTCGACTCGAACCATGTCCTCACGCCAGAGGGTGCCTTCGAAAGCGACATGACCCGGACCTTCGCCGGCATGAACGCCGCCTGGCTGCGGACCCGCCTGCAGAACCGCAATCCCGAAGAGCGGCGGGAATGGCTGAACGAGGACTTCCGAGACATCCACAGCAGCGACGTCGAGCTGATCTCGGTCGCGACCGAGGGGGTGGAGCGACTGACGGCCGAACTCACGGTCCGGACCCAGTCGGTCTACAGCGAGTCCTTCGATCCGGAAGACCTGCGGAGATTCGGCGACTGGGAGACGGAGATGACCAACGAGGCCCGGAACTTCCGGACCGGCAACGAAAACCACCCCTACGAATTCCCCGGGCTGCGCTACCACGGCGTCAACCGCTACACGCTGCCCCCCGGACACCGGATCGTTTACGGCGGCGCCCGCATCGACTTCGACTCTGACTTCGGCCGTCTGACCCGCGGCTTTCGGATCGAAGGGCGGACACTGGAAGTCACCACCGAACTCGAGATGCCGCGCCAACGGATCCCGACCGAGACCATCCCGCACTTCAACGCCTTCATCGACCACATCTCGGACCACGCAAAGATCTCCTTCGACATTGCGAAGGAATAACCCGGGAAATTTGGAATCTCTGCAGGGCCGCCTTCGGCAGCCGCTCGCTCCGAGGTCAGCTACCCGGGCTTTCGGGCGAACTCCCGGCCCTTGGTTTCGCAGGCGCCCTTGACCGGGGAGACGACCTCGGCCTCCAGGCTGCCGCCTTCGATCTCCTCGCGCTCCAAGGCGGGCGGGCCCGGGTGCTGCTCGGCGGCGCGGCGGTGCTGGACGATCTCTGCCAGGATGGAGAGCGCGACCTCCTCCGGGGTCGCGGCGCCGATGTCGAGGCCGGCGGGGGCGTGCAAGGCATCGAGACGCGCGGGATCGGCCCCGGATTTCAGCAGGCTCTCCTTCAGGGCGGCGGCCTTGCGCCGGCTGCCGACGAAGGCGACGTAGCGCGCGGCGGTCGCCAAGGCGCCCAGAAGGGCCTCGCGGTCGCGCTTGCCCTGGGTCGCGACCACAATGAAGCCGCTCGCCGCGCCAGCCGCGGCGGAGAGGTCGAAGCCCTCGATCCGATGGTCGGCTCGGGCCAGGCGCTCGTGATCTTCGGGCGCCGCGGCGGCGGTCACCGCGAAGCCGGCGCCGCGGCCGAGCTCGGCCAGGGCCCGGGCGACCGGCGAAGCGCCGGCGACGATCAGCATCGGGCGGGGCAGGACCGGCTCGACGAAGAGCTCGATGCTGCCGCCGCTGGGGCAGCCGCTGGCGTGCAGCTCGACGTCGGGCGCCGCCGCCTCGGCCGCCAGCTTGGCCTTGGGCCGGACCCGGACGTAGCGGGCCCGGCCGTCGGCCAGGGCCCGGGCCGCCACATTGCGGGCGGCAGCCTGGGTGCAGCCGCCGCCGATCCAGCCGTGCAGGCCGCCCTCCTGGTCGATCACCGCCTTGGCGCCGGCCTTGGCCGCGGTCAGGTCCTCGGTGCGGACCACGGTGGCCAGGGCGAAGGGCCGCCCCGCCGCCTTGAAGCGCGCCATGCAGTCGATGATGTCCTCGGTCTCGGCGGTCATGACCATCATGATCCCATGCTCCCTAGAGCCGCGCCAGGTGCGGCTCGAGCGCGGCCAGGCTGTCCAGGGTATGGGCCGGCGCGAAAAGGTCGATATGGGGCAGGGCCGCGGCCATGCCCTGAGCGACCGGCTCGTAGCCGCGCCAGCCGATCATCGGGTTGAGCCAGATGACCCGCCGGGCGCGGCGCTTGAGCCGTGCCATCTCGGCGGCCAGGACCTCCGGCGAGCCGGTGTCGTAGCCATCGCTCAGGATCATCACCACCGCGCGCCCGTGGAGCAGCTGCTTGGCGTGGTTGTCGTTGAAGCTCCGCAGGCTCTCGCCGAGCCGGGTGCCGCCGCCCCAGCCGGCCGAGAGGATGTTCATGCGGTCGACCGCCTTCTCCAGGTCGCGCTCGCGCAGCACGGCGCTGATGTGCACCAGGCGGGTGTGGATGACGAAGGCCTCGGCCTGGGCCAGGGTCTCGACCAGGCCGCGGATGAAGCGGATGAAGAAGCTGCTGTAGAGGCTCATCGAGCCGCTGGCGTCGAGCATCATGACCAGCTTGACCGGGCGCGGATGCCGGCGGCGGTAGGCCAAGTCCAGGGGCAGGCCGCCGTGGCGCAGGCTGCGGTGGATGGTGTTCCGCAGGTCGACCCGCCGGCCCCGGCGCCGGACCCGCTCGCGCCGCGACAAGCGCCAGCGCAGGCGCCGGGCCAGGCGCTCGGCCAGGGCGTAGACCGCCTGCAGGTCCTCGGCCGTCTCCAGGTGGCGGAAGTCGGTGCCGGCCAGGCGCTCGGCCGCGCTGGCGCCGCCCAGGGTCTCCTCGACGCCGGCGCCCTCGCCGCCGGAGCCCAGAGGTGCCGGCGAGGGCACCTCGCCCTCGCCGCCCGCGCGCGGCAAGGAGCCGGAGACCCGCAGGATGGTACGTTCGCTGTCGTAGAACCAGAAGGAGTCGAAGAGGTCGTCGAAGCGCTCCCAGTCGGTGGTCGAGGCGCAGAAAATCGCCCGCAGGCCGCGACGCAGGTCTTCCCGGTCGAGCAGATCGAAGTCGCCGGCAAAGGTCAGCGCATCGAGGCTTTCCTCGATGCCGACCGGAAAGCCGTTGTCCCGGGCCTGGCGGGCGAAGGCCAGCAGCTTGCCGGCGATCCGCTTGTCCTCCGGTCCGCCGGTCGGCGGGACGGCCGCTGTCCCCTCCGGGCTCATAGCGCTTTGGCGGCCAGCCGGTCGACCACCTCGGGCGTGATCCGGCCCCGGTCGCTGCGGGTCTTGAGCAGGCACATGAGGGTCTGGCGCATTTCCTCCAGGTCCTCGTCGATGCGCCGCGCGCCCAGCCCGGTCAGCGCCCGCGCCCAGTCCAGGGTCTCGGCGATGCCCGGCTTCTTGTCCAGGTCCTCCCGCCGCAGGGCCTGGACGAAGCGCACGATCTGGCCGGCCAGGACCGCCTCGATCCCCGGCACCCGGGCGTCGACGATGGCCAGCTCCTTGGCCTCGCTGGGATAGTCGAGCCAGTGGTAGAGGCAGCGCCGGCGCAGCGCGTCCGAGAGCTCCCGGGTCGAGTTCGAGGTCAGGACCACCAGCGGGATGCTGGTCGCGGCGATGGTGCCCAGTTCGGGAATGCTGATCTGGAAGTCGGAAAGGACCTCCAGCAGGTAGGCCTCGAACTCCTCGTCGGCCCGGTCGATCTCGTCGATCAGCAAGACCGGCGGCGTGGGCCGGGAGATGGCGTCGAGCAGCGGCCGCTTGAGCAGGAACTTTTCCTGGAAGACGTGCTCTTCCTTCTGCTCGGCAGAAAGCGCCTCGCCCTCCCAGACCTTGATGGCCAGCAGCTGGCGCTGATAGTTCCACTCGTAGACCGCGGCGTTGGCGTCGAGGCCCTCGTAGCACTGCAGACGGATCAGATCCGTGTCCAGCGCCTGGGCCAGCGCCTTGGCCACGTCGGTCTTGCCGACCCCGGCCTCGCCCTCGATCAGCAGCGGCCGCTCTAGCCGCTGCATCAGGGCCAGCGCCATGGCCAGCTCGGGATCGGCGACGTAGCCGGTCCCGCCGAGCCGGTCCTTCAAGTCGCGCCAGTTCATGGCACGGCTCACCGTGGCCTCACCTGTTCAGCCCCGCCTCTTCGATGGTCTGCCACACCCGCCAGGGCGTGTGCGGCATGGGGGTGTGGGTGACGCCGTGCTGGGCAAAGGCGTCGACCACGGCGTTTGAGAAGGCCGGCACGCCGCCGACGTTGGGCGACTCGCCGACGCCCTTGGCGCCGATCGGATGGTGCGGCGAGGGCGTCACGGTGAAGTCCGTCTCCCAGGGCGGCGTCTCGACCGCAGTCGGGACGAAGTAGTCCTGGAAGCTGGCGCCGAGCACGTTGCCGGTCTCGTCGAAGACGATCTCCTGGCCCATGGCGATGGCGAAGGCTTCGGCCAGCCCGCCGTGGACCTGGCCCTCGATCACCATGGGATTGATCCGGGTACCGCAGTCGTCCAGGGCATAGAAGCGGCGCACCGAGACCTCGCCGGTGTAGCGATCGATGTCGACGACGCAGATGTAGGCGCCGAAGGGATAGGTGAAGTTAGGCGGGTCGTAGTAGCTGGTCGTCTCCAAGCCCGGCTCCAGGCCTTCCGGCAGGTTGGTCGAATAGGCGGCCATGCAGACGTCCTTCATGGTCGAGAAGCGCTCGGGCAGCCCCTTGACCTTGAAGCGGTCGACCTCCCATTCCAGGTCGTCCTCGCCGACCTCGAGCAGGTGGGCGGCGATCTTCTGCGCCTTGGCCCTGATCTTGCGCGCCGCGACCGCGCAGGCCGCCCCGGCGACCGGGGTCGAGCGCGAGCCGTAGGTGCCAAGTCCGTAAGGCGCGGTGTCGGTGTCGCCCTCCTCGACCGTGATCACGTCCGAGGGCAGGCCGATTTCGGTGGCGACGATCTGGGCGAAGGTGGTCTCGTGACCCTGGCCCTGGCTCTTGGTGCCCAGGCGGACGATGGCAGAGCCGGTCGGATGGACCCGGATCTCGCAGGAATCGAACATGCCGAGCCCGACGATGTCGCAGTTGCGGGTCGGCCCGGCGCCGACGATCTCGGTGAAGGTCGAGATGCCGATGCCCATCAGCTCGCCCCGGGCCGCCTTCTCCTTCTGCTCCTGCCTGAGGCCGGCGTAGTCGACCGCCTCCAGGGCCTTCTTGAGGGCCGTGGGATAGTCGCCGGAGTCGTACTCCCAGCCGAGGCAGGAGTCGTAGGGGAACTGCTCGGGCTGGACGAAGTTGCGCAGCCGGATCTCGGCCTTGTCGACCCCGATCTTCTGGGCCAGGACGTCGATCAGGCGCTCGATCAGGTAGGCCGCCTCGGTGACCCGGAAGGAGCAGCGGTAGGCGACCCCACCCGGCGCCTTGTTGGTGTAGACCCCGTCCACCTCGACGTGCCCGGCCGCGATGTCGTAGCTGCCGGTCACGATGTTGAAGAAGCCGGCCGGCCACTTCATCGGCTGCGCGTGGGTGTTGAAGGCGCCGTGGTCGGCCAGCACCTTGGCCCGGATGCCGGTGATCTTGCCGTTCTCGTCCGCCGCCAGCTCGCCGGTCATGTGGTAGTCGCGGGCGAAGGCGGTGGTCGAGAGGTTGTCCATCCGGCTCTCGATCCACTTGACCGGCAGGCCGGTGACGATCGCCGCCGCGGCCGCGCAGACATAGCCGGGATAGGCGCCGACCTTGTTGCCGAAGCCGCCGCCGACGTCCGGCGAAACGATGCGGATGTTGTTCTCCGAAAGGCCGGTGATCAGCGAGACCACGGTGCGGATGACATGCGGCGCCTGAAAGGTGCCGTAGACCGTCAGCACGCCGCTGACCGAGTCCATCGAAGCGACGCAGCCGCAGGTCTCCATCGGACAGGGATGGTTGCGCGGATAGGCAATGTCCTCCTTGATGGTCATAGCGGCCGACGCGAAGGCGGCGTCGGTGGCCGCCGCGTCGCCGACCTCCCAGTGGAAGATGTGGTTCGGGTGCCGGCGGTGGCCCTGGCCGACGTCGTCCTTCCCGGCAACGTCGTCGCGCAGGATTGGGGCGTCTTCGTCGAGCGCCTTGCGCGGATCGACCAGCACCGGCAACTCCTCGTACTCGACCTCGACCGCCTGCACGCCGTCGGCGACTGCATAGCGGTCGGCGCCGACCACGAAGGCGACCTCCTGGTTCTGGAAGTGGACCTTCTTGTCGGCCAGGACCGCGGCGACGTCACCGGCCAGGGTCGGCATCCAGTGCAGACCCAGGGGCTCCAGGTCCTTGGCGGTGATCACCGCGGCCACCCCGGGCACGGCCAGGGCCGCTTCGGTGTTGATCGCCTTGATCTTGGCGTGGGCGTAGGGGCTGCGCACGAAGTCGCCGTAGACCATGCCGGGCAGCTTGATGTCGTCGACGTAGTTGCCCTTGCCACGGATGAAGCGGGCGTCTTCCTTGCGCTTGCGGGCGGAGCCGATGCCGCCGAGAGTCGCCTCGCGCTCCTCCAGGGTCATTTCCTTGACGTCGTTCATTATTCGGCGGCCTCCCTGCCGGCGTTGATCTTGTCGGCGGCGTAGCGCACCGCCTTGACGATGTTCTGATAACCGGTGCAGCGGCAGAGGTTGCCGGAGAGGCCCCAGCGGATCTCATCGTCGGTCGGATTGGGGTTCTCCTGCAGCAGGCGGTGCGCCCGGACGAGCATGCCCGGAGTGCAGTAGCCGCACTGCAGGCCGTGCTCCTGCATGAAGCCTTCCTGCAGGGCGGAGAGGGTGCCGTCGGCCTCGGCCATGCCCTCGACCGTGGTGATCTGGCCACCCTCGGCCTGGACCGCGAAGACCGTGCAGGACTTCACCGACTTGCCGTCGAGGTCGACCGTGCAGGCGCCGCAGTGCGAGGTCTCGCAGCCGATGTGCGGGCCGGTGAGCCCGACCTTCTCGCGCAGGAAATGGATCAGCAGGGTGCGCGGCTCGACCAGCTCCTCGACCGCCGCGCCGTTGATGGTCATCTTGACCGGAATCTTGCTCATGTTCGTCTGTCTCCCCGCGCTCAGGCGCTTGCCCGCTCGCGCGCCCGCGCGACGGCTCTCTGGACCATGACCCCGGCGGCATGGCGCTTGAAGTCGGCCGGGCCGCGCAGGTCCTCGACCGGATCGGTAGCCTCCTTTGCCAAGCGCACCGCCTCTGCGACGGCGGCTTCATCGAGGCTGCTGCCGACCAACGCCTGGGCCGCGGCCTCGGCAAGGATCGGGGTCTGGCCGACGTTGGTCAGCGCGATCGCCGCCTGGCTACAGCTCCCGCCGTCGAGGCTGAGGACCACGGCGGCAGCGGCGGTGGCGTAGTCGCCGACCTTGCGCTTGAGCTTCTCGTAGGCCTGGCCCTGCCCTGCGGGCGGCCGTGGGATGCGGACCGCGGTCAGGATCTCGTCCTCGCCCAAAGCGGTGAAGTAGGCGCCCTCGTAGAAGTCGCGGGCCGGGATCTCGCGCGCGCCGCCTGCGTTGCGGACCTGATAGGTCGCACCCAGACACTGCATTACCGCCGGCATGTCGTTGCCGGGATCGCCGTTGGCCACGTTGCCGCCCAGGGTGCCGCAGTAGCGTACCTGGGGATCGGCGATCAGAAGCGCGGTCTCGCGCAGGATCGGGCAAACGGCCTGGAGCAGCTCGGACCCGACGATCTCGTGCTGGGTGGTCATGGCGCCGATCTCGATGGCACCGTCGGCCTCGCGAATACCCCGCAGCTCCGCGAGGCGGCCGAGGTCGATGAGGTGCTCCGGCGCGGCCAGGCGCAGCTTCATCATGGGCACCAGGCTGTGGCCGCCGGCGATGACCCGGCCCTCCTCGCCGTGCTGAGCGAGCAACGCCAAGGCTTCATCGACCGAGCTCGGCCGATGGTAGTCGAAGGATCCTGGAATCACAGTCTAGCCTCTCCTGTATCGATTTCGGTCTCTGTCGGCCGACCCCGGCCAGGACCGTTTGAAGCTGAAAAAACCGCCGGCACTACAACCGGCCGTTCAAATACATCAGCCTAGGGCTAATCGTAATGAAAGCGAAACAAAAGGCCAACTGCCGCGCACGAACGGCATTTTGGCGGCATGAACGGCGGCCTGGACGCACGAACGGCGGTGTCAGGATGGCAGTCCTAGGGCCTCGCGGAGCCTCGGCACGTTGCGGCGGCTGACCGGAACGCTTGCACCATCGTCGCCGCCCAGCCGTACGAGCGCCTGCTCCCGGTGCTTCTCGAAAGCCCGAGCATGCTTCAGATTGATGATGTGGCTGCGGTGGACCCGCAGGAAGACCGCCGGGTCCAGGCGGGCTTCCAGCTCTGACAGCGAGAAGGAACAGAAGTAGGTCTCGGCGCCGTCGGAAACGCGCGTGTAGTGCGCCTCGGCCTGGATCGAGACGATCTGCTCCAAATCCAGCAGGAGGGTGGTCTTGTTCCGCTCGACCGGCAACCGGGTCAGCCGCTCGGGGCGCAGGTCCTCGGGCGCCGCCGGTGGCTCGGCCTCGGCCGGCTCGCCGGCGGCCGCGGACCCGGCTTCGGGCCTCCCCTGGTCAGGCAATGCGATCAGCAGGGCCAAGCCGAAGATGAGGAAGGCCGCCAGCGCCACGACGATAGCCATGAGATAGGGGCTGAGCGCCGGCGCGGCGTACTCGATCAGGACCTCGACCGGCAGGAAGGTCGCCGCCGCCATGGCCGTGTAGTGCATGCCGGAGATCGCCAGGCCCATGACCACGGCGGCCGCGAAGGTCTGCCAGGGGCCCTTCAGGTTGAAGGCCAGCCACAGCGCCAGGGTCGCCGCGGCAATCCCGACCAGGACCGAAGTTGCCACCAGACCGTAGGAGTAGCTGATCACGCAATTGGCCCGCACCGCGGCCATGCCGATGTAGTGCATGGAGGAGATCCCCAGCCCCATGAAAATGCCGGCGGCGGCCAAGCGGCGCGCGCTCGCCTCGCCGTAGCTGGCGATCGAGAGGCCGATGCCCGTGACCAGGATCGAGACCAGGGCCGAAATCAGGGTCAGCAGGACGTCGTAGTTGATGGCGACGGGCAACTCCAGCGCCAGCATGCCGACGAAGTGCATCGACCAGATGCCGCCGCCGATGGTCACCGCCGCGGCGGACAGCAGAGCCTTGCGAAGGGTCCCGCCCTGGCGCAGCAGGCCCCGCGCCAGCCGAAGGCCGGCGTAGGCGCCCAGAATGGCAATCACCACCGAGAGCAGGATCAGCAGCGGATCGTAGGTGGCAACCATGATGCCTTATGCCAAAGCCGTCGCGCACGCTGCGACGGGCGACATCATAGCATTTCTGGCAGAAAAGCGCCCCGTTCCGATCAGCCGCCAGCTTTCCGACCAGCGGTGCTGCCGGTGGAGCTAGAAAGGGCAGATCGCCATGCCCGGCGGCCCGCAAAGGCGGGCGCACCCCCTCCCGGACATGGCGACCGTGGTATCTGCGGGCGCCCGGATGGTGACGCCCGCCCCGGCGCGAGGCCGAGGGCGCTATCCTGCCGCCCGAAAAACGCGTTGAAGGTGACAAATGCCACAGCGTAACGAGAAATCGCCCGATTCCGGTGGTTTATGAGTCCCAATCCGGGCGCGGAATCGACTGGTAGGCCTCGCGCAGGGCCGCGGACCAGCGCTGGCGGATGCCCTGGAAGTAGGGATCGTCCTCCGAGATTCGCCGCTTCAGCTCGATCTGCTGGCTGTCGCGCCGGTAGACCAGCAGGTCCAGGGGCATGCCGACGGTCAGGTTGGAACGCAGGGTCGAGTCCATCGAGATCAGGACCAGCTTGATGCCGTCGTCGATGTCGCTGTTGTGGGTCAGGACCCGGTCCAGGATCGGCTTGCCGTACTTATGCTCGCCGATCTGCAGGAAGGGCGTCTCCTCGGTGGCTTCGATGAAGTTGCCCGCCGCGTAGACTTGGAAGAGGCGCATGTTGCGGTCCTTGATCTGCCCGGCCAGCAGGACCGAGACATCGAAGGACAGGCCCTGGGCCTCGAGGGTCGGCCCGTCGGTCTCGAAGACCTGGCGCACCGCACGGCCGACCAGTCGGGCGGCTCGGAACATCGAGGGCACCGTGAGCAGCGTCTCGGCCGCCCCTTCGTCGCCGTCCAGGCCCTCGCTCAAGAGGTTGATCACCGCCTGGCTGATCGCCAGGTTGCCGGCGGTCATGGCGACGATGACCCGTTCGCCCGGTGTCTCGAAGACGTGCATCTTGCTGAAGGTCGAGATGTGGTCGACCCCGGCGTTGGTCCGCGTGTCCGACAGCAGGACCAGGCCGTCCTGCAGGTAGAGGCCCACGCAATAGGTCATGGCCGCTGTTTCACTCCAGAGTCTGGAACCGGGCTGAAGGCTACTGTTGACTGGCGACCGCGGCAATCCGGACCTCGACTTCCAGGTCTTCGCTGGCCAGGCCGCGGCGCAGGCCGCGCACCGGGGCCGCGGTCTGATAGTCCAGGCCGACCGCCGTGCGGACATAGGCCTCGCTGGGCGAGACTCCGTTGGCCGGGTCGAAGCCGACCCAGCCCAGGCCCTCGACGTAGGCCTCGGCCCAGGCGTGGCCGGCCTCGTAGGGCTCGACGGTGTCGCCGGTCCAGAGGTAGCCGCTGACGTAGCGCGCCGGATAGCCCAGGCTCTGGGCGGCGGCGATGAAGACGTGGGCGTGGTCCTGGCAGACGCCCTCGCCCTTGGCCAAGGCCGCTGTGGCCGTGGTCGTCGCATCGCTGGCGCCCAGGGTGTAGGCGATCCGGCCGCGAATTGCGTCCATCAGGCGGTGCAATCGCTCGACGTGGTCGGAGACCCCGGCCACCGCGCCGGCGGCCAGGTCCTCGATCGCCCCATCGCGCACTGTCATGGCGGAGGGACGCAGGAAGAAGGCCGGCGGCAGGCGCTCCTCGCCGCGCACCACGCCGTGGGTTTCGCTGGTCTCGACCTCGCCCTCGATCTCGATCGCGGTCTCGTCGTGGGCGCCGTTGACGGTGTGGACGTGGACGATGTTGCCGAAGCCGTCCTCGGAGACCGGCAGGGGCTCCTTGCGGCCAGGCACCTGGAGTGTCCAGCCAAGCACGCTCTGGCCTTCGTGCTCGCGCGGGCAGAGGCGCAGCAGCTGGATCGTATAGTCGATCCGCGAGTCGTAGCGATACACCGTGCGGTGCCGTACGTGAATCCGCATATCGAGTCTCTTAGAACAGGAAGAAGTCCGAAATCTCGTCGCCAAGCTCTAAGGTTCTATCGATATATTCGGTTAAGAATTCGTGGAGACCGGTCTGAAAGATGTTGTCGATTCGGCCGAAGCGCAAGCGGGCATGCAGCTCCCCGGCCAGGCGGTGGCATTCGCCGTAGTGGCCGCCGTAGGTTGCCCCCAAGTGATCGAGATTGCTTGTGATTTCGTCGTAGCATGCGCGCAGGGAGCGGGGCATCTCCGGGCGCAGGATCATCAGCTCGGCCACGTTCCAGGGCTTGACCCGGTCCCGGTAGACCCAGTGGTAGGCGCGCAGGGCCGAGACCGCGCGCAGGATCGAGGTCCAGTGGTGGTAGTCCAGGCCGCCGCCGACCGACTCGTAGTCCGGCAGCAGCACGTGGTACTTGACGTCGAGGATGCGGGCCGTGTTGTCGGCCCGCTCTATGTGGCTGCCCAGACGGGCGAACCAATAGGCCTCACTGCGCAGCATGGTGCTGCCGTAGGCGCCGCGGAAGAGCACCGCCCGGCTTTTCACCCAGTCCGTGGCGCGGTTCAGGTCCTCGGTCCGGAAGTCGCCGCCGAAGAGTTCCCGGCTCTCCTGCCAGGTGCCGTTCAGCGTTTCCCACATGTCCGTGGTGATCGCGGTCCTCACCGCGCGGGCGTTCTGCCGCGCGGTGGCAATGCAGGACTGGACGCTGGAAGGGTTGTCGGGATCGCGGAACAGGAAGTCGACCACGGCGGCGGTCGAGATCGTCTCGTGCTTCTTCACAAAGGCCGGCTCGCAGCCAGCGGCGACCAGCATCGAGCGCCACTCCTCGCCGCCGCGCGACATCCCGGCCATGCGCTGGCCGACCTCCAGCAGACGCGCGACGTAGTCCATGCGCTCCATGTAGCGGGACAGCCAGTAGAGATTGTTGGCGGTGCGGCTCAGCAAGGCATCAGCCCTGTGCCTGAGATTGCGACGGGCCGTCCGGGGCCCGAATCACCCAGGTGTCCTTGGTGCCGCCGCCCTGGCTTGAATTGACCACCAGTGAGCCCTCGCGCAGGGCGACCCGGGTGAGCCCGCCCGGCACGATGCGGATGTCCTGGCCGCAGAGCACGAAGGGTCTGAGGTCGACGTGGCGCGGGGCGACGCCACTCTCGACGAAGGTCGGGCAGGTCGAAAGCGCCAGGGTCGGCTGGGCGATGTAGCCGGCCGGCTTGGCCTTGAG
>JASJAL010000336.1 GCA_030067055.1 Kiloniellales bacterium
GCCTCCAAGGGCCAGTACACCTTCATGGGGCACCTGAAGTGGACGCCGGTGATCGCGCTCGGCTACTTCGCCAGCATCTGGGTGCATTTCCTGGTCAACGGCTGAGGGTCAATAGCTGAGGGTCAAAGGCAATACGTTCGCCCCCGGGCCGGTTGACCCACTGGAGCCGGCGCGCTTCACTGCCGTCGGATTCGGCAGCCCGGGGACTGGAATGGCGGAGCCTATCGGCGAGATCACCATCGTTGGCGGCGGCACCGCCGGCTGGATGGCCGCGGTTTTTCTGATCACGCGGCTCAACAAGCGGCCCGGCAAACCGCCGGTCCGGGTCACCCTGGTCGAATCACCCAACGTGCCGACCATCGGCGTCGGCGAGGCCACCGTGCCCGGCATGCGCGAGCTGCTGAAGCAGCTCGAGATTCCCGAAGCGACCTTCATCGAGCGCTGTAACGCCTCCTTCAAGCTCGGCGTCCGCTTCGTCAACTGGGACAAGCAGCCCGACGGCTCGCCCGGCTGCTACGACCATCCCTTCGATGGTCTGGGAGTCGAGATCCAGGGTACCAACCCGGCCTATCACTACCATCGCTTCGGCCGCGGCGGAGCGCTCGCCAACCTGGGGGACGCGCTCTCGCCCTCAACCCGCCTGATCGACGAACGGCGCGGACCCAAGACTCTCGACCAGGACGATTACGACTACGCCGTCGGCTACGCCTATCACCTCGATGCCGGTCTCTTTGCCGGCCTGCTGCGGGAGATCGCGGTCGAGCGTGGCGTCCGGCACGTGCTCGACGACGTCGACGATCTGGAACGCGACGATCGCGGCCACATTTCGGCGTTGGTCCTGCGCGAGCGCGGCCGCTGGCCGGTCGAGCTGGTGATCGATTGCACCGGCTTCCGCAGCCTGATCCTGCAAAAGACCCTGGACGAGCCCTTCGAGTCCTTCTCTCCCTACCTCTTCAACGACAAGGCCCTGGCGGTGCAGATCCCACACAAGGATGTCAGCGGGCTCGAGCCCTGCACCCGCTCGACCGCCCTTGGCGCCGGCTGGGTCTGGCGGGTGCCGCTCTATTCGCGGGTCGGCACGGGCTACGTATTCTCCAGCCGCTTTCGCAGCGACCAGGAGGCGATCGACGAGTTTCTGCAGCACCTGGGCGACGAGGGCGTTGGGGTCGAGCCGCGCGTCATCCCCATGCGGATCGGCCGGGCCCGGCGCACCTGGGTCGGCAACTGCGTTGCCGTGGGCCTGTCGGGCGGCTTCATCGAGCCACTGGAGTCGACCGCTATCTTCATCATCGAGGCGGCGCTGCGCTGGCTGGTCTCCAACCTGCCGGACCGGGATTTCGATCCGGCGCTGCAGGCGCGCTACAACGAACAGATGCAGGGCCTCTACGAAGAGGTGCGCGACTTCATCGCCCTGCATTACCTGACCTCGAACCGCCGCGACAGCGCCTATTGGCGGGCGGTGCACGTGGAGTTGGAGGTCCCCGACAGCCTGAAGGCCAAGCTGCCGCTCTGGCGGGAACGGCTCCCCGAGGCGGCGGACTTCGAACGGTCCTACCTTTTCGGTTACTGGAGCTACCTGATCGTGCTCTTCGGCAAGCACTTCTACGATGACACCCGCTTCGCCCGGGCCGAAGGGCTGCAGGAGTCGGAATGGCGGCGGTTCGAAGCCTGGGTCGAGCAGCAAAAAGCCGGGTTGGTGGCCCAGCTGCCGAATCACTTCGAGCTGCTCAACCAGATCAGGTCGCGCGCGCGTCCGCGGCCGATGGCTCGGCCGGAGCCGGCCTTTGCGGAGTCCGGCCGCCCCAGCGTGCCGCTGCCGGGCCAAGGCGTCGGGGTCCAGATATCCTGGAAGCAGGGCCGCCCGGAGGCGCCCGATGCCGAGTCGATCGTTCAGGACGGCGCGAACCTGCTGTAGTACCCGGCCAGCAGGTCCGACTCCTTCAATCTCGGTGCGCGACGTAGAAGCTGACCTGGCCCACGGCTTGCCGTTCCCGGTCCCGCTCCGTCATGAAGCGATCGAGTTCGCCGCGGCCTTCCAATTGCTCCACCTGCGCGATGGCCGCGCTCGTCTCCTCCGGGTTGGCCAGCGCCCAGATCGAGTCGCCGCGCCGCCACTCGGGCCGGAGTGGGCCGCGTGCGTCGAAGTAGGCCTCGCCTTGCAGCACGGCGTTGCTCGGCACGACTCTGTCCAGGACCGTGAAGCCGAGCTCGGCCAGCAGGCTACGGATTCGGCTTTCCGGGGCGCAGCGCGCGAGCATCCGGTCCAGAGCCTCCGGAATCAGTCCGAAATACCAGAAGCCCTTGCGCATTTGCTCGTGGGTACAGGCGTGGAGCAGCAACCGGCCGCCCGGCTTGAGAACCCGCGCCGCTTCGGCCAGCGCCGCCGCATGACCGGGATAGCCGCTGTCGCCACCGTCCTCCAAGTGGTGTAGGACCTGGTTGAACATGACTGCGTCCAAGGAAGCCTCGGCCAGCGGCAGGTGCAGGAGGTCTCCGCGGAGGAAGTCAACTTGGCCGCCGCCAGCTTCGAGCTTGGCGCGCGCGGTCGCCAGCATCCCGGCGCTGCGGTCGATGCCGATCAGCCGGCTGGGCACCCCGGCCAGGGCGGCGCTATAGGCACCGGTGCCGCAGCCTGCGTCCAGCAGCGTCATCTCCGACGCCGGCTTATCGGCGGCCTCCAGGGCGTCGCGAATGATCTCCGTGCCGATGGGCACGCGGGTCCGATCGTAGTGGGCCGCCGCCTCGTCGTAGATCTCTATCTTGCTCACGACCGCTCCTTTCGCGCGCCAGCCTAGCTGGTTGCGCCTCGGCGTGTCATCAGGCTGGGCAGGACGATCAAGGTGCAAATCAGGGTGCTGGAGATCGCAATCGTCAGCAGCTGGCCCATGCTGGTCATGCCAGGATGGCCGGAGGCCGCGAGGCTGCCGAAGGAGGCGATCGTCGTCAGCGCGCTGAACATCACCGCGCGCGAGGTGCTGGTACGCAGCAGCCGGCTCTGGTCGACCTCGTAGCGTCGGCGCATCACCAGGTGAATGCCGCTGGCCACGCCCAGGCCCAGCAGCAGAGGCAGCACGATGACGTTGGCGAAATTGAAGGCCAGGCCGAATGTGACCGAGGCCGCCGTCGTGATCGCCGCCGCCAGAGCCAGGGGTGCCAGGACCAGCGCGGCGTCCTTGATCCGCCTGAGGGCCAGGGCGAGCAGGACCAGAATGCCGATCAGGGCCAAGCCGCTGGCTTCGTAGAAGGCCAGGACCACGGCCTTGCCCGCTTCGGTGATCACCACCGGCGTGCCCGAGGCCGCAGGTTCGACCGCCAGGACCGCCTCGGCGAAACGGCGAAGCTCGCTGTTGTCGGCGAGGCCGCCCTGGGGCTTCACCGAGATTCGGGCTTGGCCCTCGGCGGTGATCCAGTCTCGGCGCAGCGCCTCAGGTAAGTCATCGAGCCCGATCGGCTGGGCGCCGAGGGCCGTGCGAAGGTCGTCGAGCGATCTGGGCAGGTGGCGCAGCAATCGGTCCTCGAAACGCGAGAGATTTTCCTGGTGATCGCCGTCGCCCGTGGCCAAGCGGTCGAGGGCCTCCGTCAGGCGATCCATGGACCCCGCAAGCGCCGCATCCTCTATGCCGGACCCGCGAAGCTTGTCCAGGCCCTCTTGAAAGGCCTCAATGGCTCCCACTCGGGTCTGCGCGTCAAGCGCCGCTGCCGGCGCCGTCGGCGCCAGGGCCGGGCCCATGAAGAGGGCGATCTCGTCGATCGTCTCGAGCTTGGCGTCCTGTTCCATCGGCACGAAGCTGGATAGCGTCAGGCTGCGACCGACCTCAGGGAGGGCCTCGAGCCGCTGGGCAATCGCCTCGGCCGTCGTCAGGTCCGGGGCCAGAATGTCGATCCCGTAAGGCGAGCTGTCGGGATCCTGGGTCAGCTCCAGCAAGGTGGCCACGGACTCGGTGTCGGGGTCCTTCAGGTTGAGCGGATTGAAATCGAAGCGGGCGAAGGGGGCGGCGGCCAACCCGGCCAGGGCAGCCAGCGACGCCAGGACGATGATGGCACGGCCGTGGCGCAGCACCAGTCGCTCGATCGGCCCGCCAACCTGCCTCGCTTGGCCCGCGGCGTCCTTCGGCAAGGGCAGCAGCCTCATCAGGGCCGGCAGCAGGGTGAGGTTGACGAAGAGTGCGATGAACATGCCGGTGCCCGAAATCAGGCCCAGTTCCGCCAATCCCTTGTAGTTGGTCGGCAGGAAGGCGAAGAAGCCGACGGCCGCGCAGAGCGCCGAGAGCGCGAGCGCGCCGCCGACGCTGGCGCCGGCCTGCTCCAGGGCGTTGGTCTTGTCGCCGGTCTCACCCCGGGCCTCGCGCGCGCGCAGCGCGAAGTGAATGCCGAAATCGACTCCCAGGCCGACAAACAGCACCGCGAAAGCGACCGAGATGATGTTGAGATGTCCGATGGCGAGCATGGCGAAGGCCGCGGTCCAGATCAGTCCGATCAGCAGGGTCGTGATCGTTGCGAAGACCAGCGAAACAGAGCGCAGACCAAGAATCAGAAGGATCGCCACCGCGCAGAGCGAGATCAGGCCGGCGGTGGCACCGCCGATCTCGACGCTCTCGAAATCCTCTTGCTCCAGCGCGGCCGGTCCGGTCAGGCGCAGCCTTAAGCCCTGGGCCTCGCCGATCTCAAGGGTCTCCGCCAGTCGCCGCATTTCGGTGATCGGCCCGCCGGCCGGTTTCAGCGTACTGTGGTCCAGGATTGGCCTTGTGGTCACGAAGCTGCGCGTGGAGGCCATGGCCGGGTCCGCGGCCAGAAGGCTGCGCCAGGACAAGGCGCCGGGCCGCCCCTCGGCAACAGCGTCGCTTTGCGCCGCAATGGTGGTCAGGAGTTCCGACAGCGGACCGGTGTCCTCGAGCTTTGCGGCACCTTCGAGCACCTGGGTCAGCACGGTGAAGAGTCCGCGCAGGTTCATGTCCTGGCTCAAGGCGCCAAGCAGCGGCTCAGCCCCGGCCAGGCGGTCGGCCAAGTCGACCAGCGCCTCGCGTTCCAGGAACAGAAAAGCGTTCTCGCGGAAGAAGGCCTCGCCGCCGGGCCGCCGCAGCTCGGTGAAGAGATCGGGACGCGCAGCCATTGCCGAGGCGAGGCGTTCGGCTGCGGCCTCGGCGGCTTCGGCGCTTGGGCCGTCGATGACGGCGACGATGAGATCCTCGTATTGCGGGAAGGCGGCGGCGAAGAGATCGTCGTTCCGGCGGAACTCGACCTCGCTGGAGATCATGTCCCGTGTGTCGGTGTTGATCGTGAAGGTCCGGGCGGTGTAGGTCGCTGCCAGACCGGTCAAGACGACCGCGAGCAGGACCACGAGCCAAGCCCAGCGACAGACCAGGCCGACCCATCCGGACAGGGCCGCAATGATCTTTTCGGCGAGCCTTTCGATCACGATCTCACCAACTGGAGCCTGCGTTCATCGGTGTTTCGCCGTCGCGAGTCCCCTGACCTGGCGATTGTGCCGACGATCGCGCTCGTGGCGGCACCGGATGCGTGCGACGGCTTGGCGCCGCTGTCTAAAGGATGCCGCTGGGACTGACAAGACGGGCTTGATAGCCGCCTGCCGGTTCGGCTTGCACGGACACGGTTTCTTGCCGATCGCAGCGGCTATTCCGCGGCCGGGCCGTGCACGCTGAGATCCCATTCGCCGGGGATGGCCTCGCCTTCGATCCAGGCCGAGACCGTTTCCCGTGCCGCTTCGGGCGAGGTCGCATCGAAGACCGTCATGGCGTTGGACAGTTCGCGTGGGTTCACCATGCCATGTTCCGCCCGGCTCTTGCGGCTCCAAATGAAGATCGAAGTCATCACCGGCTTACTGACCCCAAGCGCCCGGCAGGCGATCGCCAGGTTCTCGCCGTCGGCGCCGAAGATCACCTGTTGCAGGCGCGGCGGCCGCAGGCCCGTCAG
>JASJAL010000037.1 GCA_030067055.1 Kiloniellales bacterium
CGGCTGATCGACTACGGCTTCCACGCCCCGACCATGTCCTGGCCGGTGCCGGAGACCATGATGATCGAGCCGACCGAATCCGAGTCCAGGGCCGAGCTCGACCGCTTCTGCGACGCCATGATCCAGATCCGTCAAGAGATTGCCGAAGTCGAGGCGGGCAAGGCCGACGCAGACAACAATCTGCTGAAGAACGCCCCGCACGGCGATCACCTGCTGGGCGGCGATTGGACCTATCCTTACGACCAGGAGGCGGCCTTCTTCCCGCTGCCGGGTTCGCGCGAGGACAAGTTCTGGCCGCCGGTCGGCCGGGTCGACAACGTGGCCGGCGATCGTCACCTGGTGTGTTCCTGTCCGCCGATCGAAGCCTATCAGGCTGCGGCAGAATAGGATGCGCCTGCATATTTGCAGGGGCTAGGGAATCCTAACGTCTAGCAGGGGTGCCGCCGCAACCCCTGGGGGCAATGTCTATTGATCAGGCTTGTCGATTTCGGCAGGCTACGCGATTGCGCTGGCGACCCAGACACGAAGCGGCGGCAGAACCCGCGACGCCATCGCAAACTCGAGGATGTCGGGAGTCCGGAATTTGAAGGTCCCTTGCCGGGACCGCCGGGCGCGTCCTAGTTCGCGTTACCAGCTCTCGACCAAAATTGGGGAAAACGGTCTGGTAAGCCATACGGAACTAGGGGACCACGTATGAGAACTGACACCCACCTGGCTCACGCAACAGCGTCCCTGGACGATAGCCGACTCAAGAACCTTGAAGCGGTCTGGCGTCTGGCCACCGACGCCTTCGATGCCGCCTATCAATGCGGCTTCCAGGAGCATGTCTTCGATCCCATCGCGCGGCGCATCGAAGACGCCGAGAAGCACATCACCACGACCCGGGCCAGCACGCCCGGCGGTGTCGCGGTCAAGCTGCGCGTCATCATGCGGCACGAGCGCAACGAGACCGAGCGCCGCCACTGGTTCGGACTGCTGCAGTCCGCCCTGGCGGATCTCGAGGCCCTGAAGGCGGCCGAGGACGAGCGGCGCTGACCTTGGCGGGACTGCCGGTCCCGCATACTCCCATCGAACCAAAATCGGCGGCCCAGCCGGCACCGGGACTGTGGCGTCTAGGGCATTAGCGCACTACTCCCGGCCAGACGCGAAGCCGTCTGATCGGGAAGTGCGCTAGCCGCGGCTCCAGCCAAATCGAGCGAGCTTTACCGGGCCTTTACGAAGCGCTGCCAGACAAGGCGTAGCGAGAGGCAGGTGGGGGCCGCATGCGATTTTCGGGCGTCGTTTCCGCCAGGAACCATCAGGATCTTGTCGACTTCCTGGCCGGGCCGGGACGGCTCAAGAAGCGGGCCTGGGCCGCCAGCCTGCTGCTGGTCGGCTGCGGCTTCTTCGTTGCCGTTTCGGCCCTGACCTATTTCTGGTTCCTGGGCGATCTCTTCCGGCGCGGCGACTCGGCGACCGTCTTGGCGCAGCCCCACGTTGTCGTCTTGATCCTGCTCGGCATCCTCATCCTGCTGTTTACCGTGGTCTGGCTGCGCGGCTTGGGGCGGCTGTGGTCACGCTTGCGGTCCTTGCCGAAGGACGCCGGGGTGGTCCGAGATGCGCTGCGCCCGGGCGTCAACGTCGGCGAAATGACGTTCGAGGCCGACGAGCGGGGCTTGGTGGTTTCCTCCGGTCTCGCGCGCTCGACCTACACTTGGAACGCTTTCCGGCAACTGGCGGAATCCGAAGAGACCCTATTCCTCATCATCGATCCTGGCGCCGCCGTTATCCTGCCGAAGGCGGCCTTGGGCGGTGACTCCGCGCTGGATGCCTTCAAGGCTCTGGCGGGAGCGCGGATCGGGGCTGCGCGGTGACCGGCGAACGCTTTGACCTGGAGTTCGCGCTCTCCGCCCGGGAGCGCATGGCGGCACTGGAAACCTGTGCTCGGTTGGCCAGCCGGAAACAGGACGTGACTCTGCATTTTCTGAGCCACCCCTTGCTCGCCGTCGTCGTCGTTCCCGTGCTCGGCTACGCCTGGATCGCATGGTTGTTGCGGCTTTTCGAGGCGCTCTCCGCCGGTGGACTGGGCGCCCTGCCGCAGCGCTTCGGGTTAATCGACGGAGTCTTTGGGATCTTCCTGACCTGGGTGATCTTCGATCAGGCCTGGAGCCAGATCGCTCGCTTCTGGGGCCGCGAAAAGGCGATGCGGGCCGGACGCGAGGGGGTCAACTGGGGCGCACAGCATCTCGTCGCGGATGCCGAGGGCCTTTCGGTCAGCTTGGCCGAGCGCTCCACGCACTACCTCTGGCCCGCCTTCATCGGCCTGGAGCGGAACCGGCGTTTCGTCCTCCTGATGCTGGCCCCGGGGCTGGGGCTGGCGATTCCGCGCCGTGCCTTCGCTTCGGAAGTCGAAGCCTCGACTTTCTGTGACTTTGCAGAGCGCTGCATCGCCTCGAAAAGAGCCTGAAGCCGATGGATTCCTGCGGCGAAAGCCTCGGGGCTTAACGCGAAGGGGCAATTTGAGTTAACATACCTCACGGGGAAAGACCTGTGTTCAGACCAACTGACTCTAAAGCCGCGGGGAGGCGGCGAAAGGACTGGCGCAGTGGATACTTATAGGTCGGTAGTGGAGAGCCGGCGGGATAACGGGTATCGGCGTGTCGTGCAGAGGGGGCTCGGACTTGCCGTCAGCCTCGGCATCGTCATGCTGCTGGTCGTTTTCTGGCTGCCTTACAGCGGCTGAGGTCGGCTTTTTGGGAGGCGCCCGCCTGCGCGGGCGCGGAGGGAGTTCGCGCCGGAGGCCCGGCGGGAAATGGTTTGCTTGTGCCGATTCTCCCCGGCGAGTGTCCCGGGCGGTGAGTAGTGGACAGCGAATCCTGTTCGCCTCGGCCTGGGAACGGCAACCGCGTTCTCACCCGCCATTGTAAGCAGGGACCGGGCCGATTCGGATCTAGGGAAGGTCACAGGATTCGACGGCGATAGTCCTGGCTCGAGACCAGGAGTGACTGACGTCGTCCTCCCGGCTTGCTATGCTCATGCTGGGCGATGCGGCAAGGCTGGAGGGCCGCCGCAGAATTCTCTGTCAGAGGTGAGGGATGGCATGACGGCTGAGCAGCGCAGTTCCTTGGCACGTCTGCACGAGCGGCGCCGCTCGCCGGCCTGGCTTTTTTTCCGCCGTTTCTTGGCGCACCCCTTGCGCTTGGCCTCAATCCTGGAATCCTCCCCGGCCCTGAGCCGGATCGTCGCCGAGCAGCTGTCCTGCGATGCCGACGACTATGTCGTCGAACTCGGTGCTGGAACTGGTCCCGTAACCCGGGCCTTGCTGGCCGCGGGCGTGTCGCCGGACCGATTAATCGCGGTCGAGATCGATGCGCAGATGGCCGGTTTTCTGCGCCAGAGCTTTCCCGGGGTGACGGTCGTCGAAGACGACGCCCTGGACCTCAGACAGGTCGTGCCACCGGAGGCATTGAAGAAGATCGGGGCGGTGATCTGCGGCGTGCCGATTTCCCTCTTGCCGGCCGCGCAACAGTGCGAACTGGTCGATTTGATGCTCTCGCTGCTGCCACCCGGACGGCCCTTTCTCGCTTACACCCATCGCCTGACGTCGCCGCTGCCGGCGGAGGCGTTAGGCCTGACCGGCGAGCGCAGGGCCTTCACCCTGCTGAATCTGCCGCCGGCCTCGGTCTGGGCCTACCAAAAACAGACCTGAGGGTTTCTGCGGGAGCCGCCCACCGGCGATCCGATCACTGGCTTTCCTGCGCCTCCAGAGTTGGCACGCTGCCGTCGGGTCGGTGGTAGCCCGGCCCGACCGCGAGCGGCTGCTCAGGCACGGTCTCCGCACCGACCTGCGAGCTATAGCTGCGGGTGCTCCGGGCGATCACTGCCTCGGCGGTTTCCTGGGACGCGAGGAGCCGAAGCTCGACCTGGTAGTCGTGGTCCTTGCGCACGCCCTCGACCGGCGGCGTCTCGAACTTGTAGCTGCTCCGGGTCGGCAGAACTTCCTGGCGGATCACGATCGGCGGTCCGCCGGCCGGATCCTCGAAGACGGCCTCCAGGACGCTGCCCACCGGGGCCTCGCCCTTGATCCGGGCAACGAAGCCATAGGTCATCTCGGCCTGTCGGTAGTTCAGGACGAAGCCGCCGCCGACGAACTCGACCTGTGGACCCTCATCCTCGCCGCAGCCGGCGAGCAGAAGAAGGATCAAGGCGTAACGGCAAAACGCGTTCACGGACTTCGCTCCCTCGGCGGTGTCGCCCAGGTTGCTGGTATCTCAAACTAGGCCAAGTCCGATGCCGGCCGCCGGAAGCGGCTCGGCGGTTCTCTCGGCTTGCGTCAGCGCCGTCGGCCTGCGCGGCGGTTGAAACGGGACAGGCCCTGGCGTGCGTCGCGCAGTCGGTCGGTTCTCCTTGGACCGGCCTGATAGCTGTTGCGGTCCAGGCGCTGGATCACCGCGCGGGTGTTCGACTTGTAGCGCTGGGCCCGGTTCTTGGACACCGGATCGAGCGGTGCGGTCTCCCGGCTTTTCAGCGTCGGCGCCGTTTGCAGCCTGGGGCCTTGCGGCAAGGCCGTGGGGGGCGTGTCTCTCAGCCTTTCGAGCCGCAGTTGCCGCCTTTCCGCCCGTTCTGCCCCCGCGTCGCCGGCTTGCACTGGCGCAGAAGCGAGCAGGGCGGGGAGCAGGAGAGCGGTCAGCAGGGCGGAACTGCAATTTCGCCAAGCCATGTGCCTGGTCCTTTCTTCCTTGATCCTTGGCTCACGCCCGACCTGAGAGGTGGGAGCCTCCTACACTCTAACATGGTTCGCCAGCGGAAGAGCCGCAATGTCGCGCTCCGGGCCGTCTCGCCATGCCACGGCGACCGGCGCGCAGCGTTGTGTCTGCGCAAACCTGCTGGGAACAAGGGTGCGCCGCCGCCGCGGGTGAGTGAGGGGACACGCCGCAGCTAGCGGACTTTCCGATCAAGCGCGGTCGCGTTTGGCCAGGATTAGCGCGCTAAACCCCAGAAGTTGGGGCGTTGCATCCGGCC
This sequence comes from Kiloniellales bacterium, assembly GCA_030067055.1. The sequence goes on from JASJAL010000037.1 coordinate 5,002, forward strand.
AGATGAAATGCAAAGCGATTCCATCTGATCGGACAACACCCTAGCGGCGGTCAGTGCAGCTTGCTGTCGAGGTCGTCGATCGCCGACTGGACCAGGTCGTCGGCGGCGGACTTGTCGAGGTTCTCGCTCAGCAGCTTGGCGGTCGCTGCGACCGCCAGTTCGATCGCCTGGCTGCGAACCTCCTTCAGAGCGTTGGCCTCGGCCTGGGCGATCTTGTCCAGCGCGACCTGTTCGCGCCGCTTGAGGTCGGCTGCCAGATCCTGCTGCGCTTTCTCGCGCATGCGCTGGGATTCGGCCTTGGCGTGGGCCAGCATGTCCTCGGCCTCTTTTTCGGAGTCACGCTGCTTGCGCTTGTGGTCGGCCAGCATCTTCTGCGCTTCGACGCGCAGGGCCTCGGCCTCTTCCAGTTCCTTGCGGATCTCCTCGGCCCGCTTGTCCAGACCGGTCGTAACCGCCTTGAAGAGCTGACGCCCGACAGCGAGGAAGAAGATAACGAAGGCGACGGCGGTCCAGAAAGTAGCATCGGAAAACATGGCGTCAGTCTCCGGCAGCCTGAGCGACGGCCGCCGCACTGGACTTATCGTCCGGCTTGACCCCGATCAGGCGCTCGGTCGCAGCGGCGGCGACCTCCGACGCGGCCTGGTGAATGCCGGCGGTCGCCGCCTGGCGCGTCTGGGCGATGCGGGCCTCGGCCTCGGCAAGCTGCTTGGCCTGCTTGCGGTCCAAGTCACCCTGCGCCGTCGAGATTTCGGCCGCGGTCTCTTCCAGCACCGCACGCATGGCGGCCTGGGCCCGTGCCTCGGCTTCGGCCCGGGCCTTTTCGTACTCTGCCAGGACGCTCTCGGCTTCCTTGCGCAGCGCGCCCGCCTTGGCGATGTCATCGTCAAGGCGGCGCTGACGCTGATCCAGGATCCCGGAGACCTTGGGCAGAACGTTGCGCGACAGAATCAGAAAGAGGAGCGTGAAGACCACCACCAGCCAGAAGATCTGGCTGGCGAAGGTTCCAATATCGAATTGCGGCACGTCCTCGCCTCCACTCGCCGGCTCAGAACACGAAGAGCAGCAGCAGGGCGATCAGCAGGGCGTAGAGCGCAACCGCCTCGACCAGCGCGAAGCCGATCCACATGAAGGTGGTCAGGGAGGGAACCGCGGAGGGGTTGCGCGCGCCCGCCTGGATCATCGACGAAAAGATATTGCCGATACCGGCACCAACGCCGCCCAGGCCGACGACGGCCAATCCGGCACCAATGAGCTTCGCTGCTTCGGCTTCCATCTAACGGGTCTCCCTTGGTCTTGGAATGCGATTGTTGGGTTGCGGTCCTCAGTGCAGGTGCAGAGCGTCGTTGAGATAGACGCAGCTGAGGATGGTGAAGACGTAGGCTTGAAGGAACGCGATGATGAACTCGAGCCCGGTCAGGCCGACGACCAAAGCCAGCGGAACGATGCCGGCGATGCCGAGCGCCGGAATGAAACTGGCGAAGACCTTCAGCATGGTGTGGCCGGCGGTCAAGTTGGCAAAGAGGCGCAGGGCCAGGCTGACCGGCCGGGTCAGATAGGATATCAGCTCGATCGGAATCAAGAGGGGCGCCATTGCGGGCGGCACGCCAGACGGCAGGAATATGCCGAAGAACTTGGCGCCGTGCTTGACGAACCCGATCACCGTCACCGAGGTGAAGACGAAGGCCGCCATCACGAAGGTCACCACGATGTGGCTGGTATAGGTGAAGGTGTAGGGCACCATGCCGATCATGTTGCCGGCCAGCACGAACATGAAGAGCGTGAAGATGAAGGGGAAGTATTTGCGCCCCTCAGTGCCGACGTTGTCCCGGATCATGTTGCCGATGAACTCGTAGGCGACCTCGGCCAGGGACTGCCAGCGGCCAGGCACCATAGCGCCGCGGCGCAGGCCGAAGGACAGGATCATCACGACCAGCACCAGACCCGCCACCATGAAGATAGAGGAGTTGGTGAAGCTGTAGAAGGGTAGGGCTTCGTAGCAGCCTTCGATGAGCCCGTCGGCTCCCTCGCACAGGGCGCGCTCGCCGATCAGGGGCGAGATCTGGAATTGATGCAGCGGATCGAAGCCGCCCTCTGCGCCACCTGCCGCCATCCGTTCCTCTTCCCCTGCCTGCTACCCGTCGGAAGGGGTTTGCTCCCCGTTCCCCGGCTTCTTGAAACCGACCGCCGAACTCTGGCCCGATGCGACGCGTATCACGTTGATGATCCCGGCGGCCGATCCCAGAAAGAAGAAAAGGATCATCAGCCAGGGCCGCGTGCCGAGCCACTCGTCGAGCAGCCAACCGATCCCGACGCCAACGGCCAGCGCCGAAACCATCTCGATGCCGAGTCGGAAGGCCAGCCCCATGCCGCTGCGCGGTTGATCGCGACGTTGGCCTTTGGCCGCATCGCGCTTGTCGCGCGCCGCCTGGAGCCGGGCGTCGAAGTCTTCCAACGAGGTGGGTTTCTCGGGTTCGGTCATGGTGCAGTGTCTGCCCCCTCCGGCCCCTCTCGCCCGGCCCCGTCTCCGGACTTCGCCGCCCCGAAACGGCGCGCGGACCTTACGAACGGCCTCGGAGCGAGTCAAGCCGGATGAGGCGCGAATTCCTTGCCGCCCGCGGCGTTTATCCGAATAGGGTGATGTTTGGGAGTCAGGCGGATTCGCGAAGCGATTCAGCCGCTTCCAAGTCGACCGAAACCAGCTTTGAGACTCCCCGCTCGGCCATGGTGACGCCGTAGAGTCGGTGCATGCGCGCCATGGTCATGCGGTGGTGAGTGATGATCAAGAACCGGGTTATTTCCTGGCCGGACAGTTCCTCGATCAAATGGCAGAAGCGGTCGACGTTGGCGTCGTCCAGCGGTGCGTCGACCTCGTCCAGCACGCAAATCGGCGCCGGGTTGGTCAGAAAGACGCCGAACAGCAACGACAGGGCGGTCAGGGCCTGCTCGCCGCCGGACAGGAGCGACATGACCTGCAGGCGCTTGCCCGGCGGGCTGGCCATGATCTCCAGCCCGGCTTCCAGCGGATCGTCCGACTCGACCAGCTTCAGATGCGCCCGCCCGCCGCCGAAGAGGCGGACGAAGAGCTCCGAAAAGTGCTGGTCGACCAGCTTGAAGGCGGCAAGCAGGCGCTCGCGGCCCTCGCGATTCAGGCTGGCGATGCCCTGGCGTAGGCGGGCGATCGCCGCCAGCAGATCCTCGCGCTCGCTCTGGAGGCCCTCGATCCGCTCGGTCAGCTCTTCGGCCTCGGCCTCGGCGCGCAAGTTGACCGGGCCCATGTTGTCGCGCTCGCGAATGTAGCGCTCGAGCTTTGCCGTGACCTGGTCCTGGGGCGGCAGCTCCTGGCCGGGATCGACCTCGGCGGCCTCGAGGACGTTCTCCAGGCTGCACTCGAGCCGCTCCCGGACCCGCTGGGCAATGGCCTGCAGGTTTGCCTCGGCCTGCTCGACGCCGCCCTCGGCGCGGATCCGGTTTTCGCGGACCGTCGCCAGCTCTGCTTCGGCGGCCTTCAGGGCCCGGTCGGCCTCGGCCTGGGCGGTCTCGCCCTCGGCCAGCGTGTCGGCCGCAGTCCGGCGGTTGGCCTCGGCGGCCTCGATCTGTTCGGCAAGGGCCGCGCGGCGCTGATCCATCTCCCTGGGGCGCGCTTCCAGAACCTCTAACTCACGCTCGAGGTGCTCGCGCCGCTGGTTCAGCTCTGCCAGGTGCAGGTCCGCCGCCTCCGCTCGCTGGCGCCAGGAAGCGACGTCCTCGGCAATCTGGGCCAGGCGCTGGCGACGGTCCTCGGATTCGCGGCGTAGGCGCGCCAGCTCGGCCTGGCGCTCGGCAAGCTCGCTGCGCAACTCGGCGACCGCAGACTTCTCCGCGGCGAGCTTTGCACGTTCCGCCTCCTGGTCGGGCAACTGGGTGATCTCCTCGTCGCAGCGCTCGTGCTCGGCCTTCGTCTCCGCGGAGTCGGCGGTGAGCATGTCGAGCGCTTCCAGCAGGGCGGCCAGGCGCGATTTCGCGCCTGCGGCCTCGTCGGCCAGGCGGCCATGGCCCTGGCGCGCCTCGTTCAAGGCCGAGAGCGCGGCGCGCTGATCGTCTCGTGCCTGGCGCTCGGAGTCGGCGGCCTCCCGTGCCCGCTCGCGCGCCGATTCGAAGGCTGCGCGTGCCTCGGCCTCCCGGGCCTCGGCCTTGGGCAGCTCGGCCTCGATCTCGGTCAGACGGTTGCGATGGCGCAGCTGGGTGGCGGCGGAGACCGGCGTGCCGGCGGCTTTGCGCAGACCGTCCCAGCGCCACAGGGCACCGTCGCGGGTCACCAGCCGCTGGCCGCAAGCCAGCTGCGGCTGCAGGCGCTCGCCCTCGGCCGCGTCCGCGACCACGCCGATCTGAGCGAGCCGGCGTGCCAAAGCTGCGGGGCCGCGCACGAAGTCGGCCAGGCTGCGGGCATTGCCCGGAAGGGCGGGTGCGCCCACCAATGCGGGCATCGCCGACCAGTAAAGCGGAGCCCCGGCCTCGTCCGAGGCCGAGAGGTCGTCGCCCAGGGCGGCGCCCAGAGCCGTCTCAAGACCGCTGTCGACCTCGACCTTCTCCACCACGGGCCTGTGATCGCTGTCCGGTCCGGACTGTAGCAATCCGGCCAGCGCTGCGGCCTCCGCCTGGAGCTTGCCAACTGCGGCTTCGGCCTCTTGCAGGCGGCTGCGGGCCTCGGCCTCGGCCTCGCGGGCGGCGGCCACCGCCTCTTCCTTGCTGTCCTGACCGTCGCGGGCCGTTTCAAAGGCGGTCTCGGCCGCCTTCAGCCTGGCTTCGGCTTCCGCCAGTTCGCTGAGGTCACGCGAGGCCGACTCCAGCTCTGTCTTTTCCTTGCGGGTGTCTTCGACCTGCCGCTCCAGGCGGTCGCGTCGTTCCGCCAGCTCGCCCAAGCGGCGGCGCAGGGCGCCGGCGTGGGCTTCCGCGCCGGCTATCGATTCGGACAGGGCCGACGCTTCGCTTTCCTTGGCTTCCAGGCGACCTGAAGCCTCGTCCTTTTGCACTTGGGCTGCCGTCAGGGCTTCCGATTCGCCGGAGGCCTCGGCCTGAAGCGTGCCCTGTTCGTCTTCCAGCCGGGCGATCGCGGCCTGGGCGTCGGCGGCAATGCCTTCGTCCCGGCCGCGGTCGGCCATGACCTGGGCCAGGCGCTGGGCGGCCTGGGCCTTGGCCTCGGACAGGCGCTGGACTTCGCGTTCCAGGGCGTCCCGCTCGACGACCAGGCGCTGCAGGGCGGCTGCCGCCTCGGCCTCGGCCTGACGCCGCTCTGGCAGCGAGGCGGCGGTATCGGCTTGGACTTTGGCGCGCTCCGCCGCGATTTCCGTGCTCTTGCTGACCGCGGCCTCGACTTCGGCCAGACGCTCGCGGGCCTCGGCCAGCCGCTCTCGCGCCGTCTCGGCCTCCAGGTGCAGGGACATCGCCTCGTGGCGCCGGATGTGGTCGGAGAGGCTGCGAAAGCGCCGGGCCTGGCGGGCCTGCTTCTTCAGGCCCTGGAGCTGGCCTTCCAGGGCGCTGATGACGTCGTCGAGCCGCTCCAGGTTGGTCTCGGCCGCGCGCAGCCGCAGTTCCGCCTCGTGGCGCCGGCTGTGCAGCCCGGAGATACCGGCCGCCTCCTCCAGCAGCATGCGCCGTTCCGAGGGCTTGGCGTTGATGATGGCGCCGATCCGGCCCTGGCTGACCAGGGCCGGCGAGTGCGCGCCGGTCGCCGAATCGGCGAAGAGCAGCTGGACGTCGCGGGCCCGGACCTCGCGGCCGTTGACCCGGTAGGTCGAGCCGTGGTCCCGCTCGATCCGGCGCTGAACTTCCAGTTCTTCGTGGTCGTTGAACTGTGCCGGCGCCGCGCGGTCGCGATTGTCGAGGAAGAGCTGGACTTCGGCGATGTTGCGCGACGGCCGGCTGGCGCTGCCGGAGAAGATCATGTCCTCCATGCCGCTGCCGCGCATGCGCTTGGCCGAGCCCTCGCCCATGACCCAGCGCAAGGCCTCGACCAGATTGGACTTGCCGCAGCCGTTCGGTCCGACGATTCCGGTCAGGCCCCGCTCGATCCAGAGTTCCGTGGGATCGACAAAGGATTTGAATCCGGTGATCTTGAGCTTCGAGAACTGTACCAAGCCGACCCGCGCTTCCCCTGCTCAGCCGACGGCGTTTCGCGACATCACGACTGCGAGCCGGCGTCCTGCAGGGCCTGCTCGAACTTCTCGAGGCCCTGGTTGCCGACCAGCTTCTTGCCGTTGATGATGAAGGACGGCGTCGAGTTGATGCCGTATTCCTTGCTGCCGTACTCGCGTAGTTTCTGAATTCTGACCAGCGCTGCCTCATCCTGCACGCAGGCCTCGAGGCTCGCCTTGTCGACCCCGGCCATGGCCGCCATCTGAGAGATCGCCGTCCGCGGATCTTGGGAGTGGGCCCAGCGGGACTGGTTGCGGAACAGGATGTCTATGAAGGCGAAGTGGCGGTCGCCTTCGACGCAATTCGCCGCCAGCGCCGCGTAGGTGCCAAGGGCATCGAAGGGGAAATGGCGGAAGACCAGGCGTGCCTTGCCCTCTTCGATCCACTTCTTCTTGATCGTCGGTAGGGTCTCGGCGTGGAAGGCGGCACAGTGCGGGCAGGTCAGCGAGGAATACTCGATGATCGTGACCGGCGCTTCGGGATTGCCGAGGATCCGGTCCCCGGCGAAGATGCCGTTCTCGTCAGCCTTCAGGGCATCCTCGGCCTGGCCGTCGCGCCACAGCAGACCCAATCCACCACCGGCTGCCAGAACCGCCAGGGCCGCGCCCGATATCAGGATATGCCGACGTTCCATGTTAACCCCTACCAGATGTTGTGGATGCTAGTCGTGGCTGCGCCTCGGCACAAGCCGTGTTTTGGCGCATTCAGTCACGTTCATATGTGGGGCCGGGGCACTGTCCGTCGCAAGCCCCGGGCCTTCACGTCTCCTTGCGTTCCTTGAGTGCCCGGCCGAGCCCTTGCAGGGCATCGCGCAGGCCCTCGTCGTCGATCGCGGCGCTCAGCTCCGCTGGCGGATTCGCATCTTCGGCGTCCCTCGACTCCTGCGGTGTCTCCCGAGCCTCGGCCGCGGGCCGGTGGGGCAAGGGCCCCTGGCGAAAGGCGAGTCGAGAGACTGCCGCGTAGCCCAGGGTCTGGTTGATTCGCTCTATCAATTGGGGCGCCAGGTGCTGCAGCTCCAGGGTCCAGGCGCTCTCGACCTGGAGAGTCAGGGTGCCCTCCGCGCGTCGCTTCGGATCGGCGAAGCTCAGCTTCAGGGGCAGGCAGCGCGCGGCCAGGGTTTCGCCGACGATCTCCGGCCATTCGGTCATCAGGCTGCCCTCGGCGAGGCCGCGGCGGCCCAGGGCCTTGCGCGTCACCTTCGGCAGGGTGACCGCGAGGGGCCGAAGTCCGCCTCGGCGGCGGGCGCTGTTCTTGTCGTCGCTCTCCTTGGTCATGGCCGAGTGGCGGCGGTCCTTTCTTCCCCGGATTGGCTTCACTATAGAAGGTGTCATGACCGCCGCCAGCCGCGAATCCCTCGCCGCAGACCTTCTGGCCTGGTACGACCGCCACGCCCGGCGCTTGCCCTGGCGGAGCCGGCCCGGCGAGACCCCGGACCCTTACCGGGTCTGGCTGTCCGAGATCATGCTGCAGCAGACCACGGTCGCGGCGGTCCAGCCCTATTTCCAGGGTTTTGTCACGCGCTGGCCGCGAGTCCAGGACCTGGCAGCCGCCGATCTGGATTCGGTGCTGACCGCCTGGGCCGGTCTCGGTTACTACGCTCGGGCGCGCAACCTGCACCGCTGCGCCAAGGTCGTCACCGAAGCCCACGGCGGCCGTTTCCCGAAAGATGAAGCGGCGCTGCGCGCCCTGCCGGGGGTCGGCCCCTACACCGCGGCGGCGATCGCCGCCATCGCTTTCGACCGCAAGGCGACCCCGGTGGACGGCAACATCGAGCGGGTCACCGCCCGGCTCTTCGCGGTCGAGACCCCGCTGCCGAAGGCCAAGGCCGAGCTGCGCCGCCTGGCCGAGACCCTGACCCCGGAACGGCGGCCGGGCGACTTCGCCCAGGCCAAGATGGATCTGGGTGCGACGGTCTGCCTGCCGCGGCGGCCGCGTTGCCTTGCCTGCCCCCTCGAGTCGCACTGCACGGCCCGGGCGGCAGGGGTGCAGGACGATCTGCCGCGCCGGGCCCCCAAGGCCGAGCGGCCGACCCGCCGCGCGGTCGCCTTCTGGGCCCTGGCGCCCTCCGGCAAGGTGCTGCTGCGCCGACGCGCCGAGACCGGCCTACTCGGTGGCATGATGGAGATTCCTTCGACCGAATGGCGCGCCGAGGACTGGGCGGAGGCGGAAGCCCTGGTCCAGGCGCCGCTGCCGGCCGCCTGGCAGGCGCTGCCGGGCCGGGTGCGCCACACATTTACCCATTTCCATTTCGAGGTCGCGGTCTGGGCCGGCCGCGCCAATTCGGAGGATCGGGTCGATGACGGCCTCTGGTGCTCCCTCGATCGCCTCGGCGAGCAGGCCCTGCCCAGCGTCATGCGCAAGATCGTCAGGCACGCCCTCAAGGGCGGTGTAGACTAAAGACGAAGCAGTCCTGGGGGCCGCCATGACGCCTGCCGCCGTCCAAGCCGCCGCAGAGGTGCTCGCCGATCTCCGGATTCGCGACGAGGGCGGGCGGGCCCAGCTCGAGGATCTGCCGGCGGCCTGCCGACCCGAAAGCCTCCACGAGGCCTATGCGATCCAGGACGCGCTGCGGCCGCTGCTCGATTCGCGTGGCCTGGGGCCGCAGGTGGGCTGGAAGATCGGCTGCACGACGCCGGTGATGCAGCGCTATCTGAACATCGATCATCCCTGCGCCGGAACGCTCTACCGGGCGACCGCCTATCGGAACCGGGCCACCCTGAAGGCGGATGACTTCTTCCAGCTCGGCCTGGAGTGCGAGATCGCGGTCCGGCTTTCCGCGAACCTGGGCGGCCGCGACGGCGGGCACAGTCCGCAGAGCGTCGCGGCCGCGGTCGGCGGCGTCATGACCTCGGTCGAGATCGTCGACCACCGCTTCCGCGACTTCGCCGCGGTCGCGACGCCGAGCCTGGTGGCGGACGACTTCTTCTCGGTCGGCTGCGTGCTCGGTGTCGAGCGGCCGCTGGAAGAGCTTGGTGATCTCGCGGCCCTGTCCGGCGGCTTCGGCATCGACGGTGCGGCGCCGGCCGAAACCGGGATGGGGTATGCGATCCTCGGCCATCCGCTGAACGCGTTGGCCTGGCTGGCCGACCACGTCGCGGCGCGTGGCGGTCGGCTCGAAGCGGGTGCGGTGGTCACCCTGGGTAGCGTGGTCAAGACCATCTACCCGGAAGCCGGAACGCGGATCGAGGCCGTCTTCGATCATCTGTCGCCGGTCACCTTGGAGATCGTCTGAGCCGAGCCGGCGTCTTTCCCGCCGTCAAAAAGATGATCTGTGTCACAAGTCCGGTCGGTGAAGCGGCGTAGGCTGTCCTCTTGGCAGCAGTATTTCATGGCGGCGGTAACGGGACCTTCCGAGGTCGCCGCGCCGCGTAAGTTATGGGGACAATCATGTACGCTTTGACGATCCCGAAGCCGTCGGCCGCAACGGGCCAACGGCATTCCAGGCGGCACCTAGGGAAAGCCCGGGCTGTCGTTCTGGCCTTTGCGCTGTCCGGCGTGGCGGCCTTTGGCGCGCGAGCTGAGCCCGTGGTCACCGACGGCGAGGCGCCCTTTCACCGAGTCTACGTCGTGGGCAGCGGCGACAGCGCCCAAGAAAATGAGACGCTCTCCGAAGATCTCAATGCCCTGCGCTCGGCCTTGGAGCAACCTCAGAACCACTTGTCCATCAACAGCACTTCGCTGATCCAGCCACCGCTGTTCTTCCTGGAAGCCGTGATCGACGGCATCAAAATGACCGCCCAGCCGGGTGATGCGGTCACGCTCTACCTCAGCGGCCGCGGCAACGTCGACACTTTCAGATTGACCTCCAGCGTGAACATCACCGCGGCGGAGCTGGCGAATCTGCTCGACGGGTTTCCTGCGGGGGTTACGCGGACCATCATACTGGACAGCTGCTTCGGCGGCAGCTTCGCCAACAATTTCGTCGCCGACCCGGATCTCGCAGTGATCGGGACCTCGACCACCTGTCCCTTCAATGCTCCCTTCGTCGATTTCGTCGATACCTTCTCGGAGGATATCGCCGAGCTGGCCGGGCAGGGCGTCGCCGACAACGACCCGGACGACGGAATCGTCACCGCACAGGAGCTTCAGACCGGTCTAGTGGCCCGCGGCTGGAAGCTGGGTGAGGCCGGTATGGGCGACGTGATCGAGAATGGCCAGAGCAAGTGCGACGGTGACTGCGACCTGCCGGCCATCACGGTGAACCCACCCGAGTGCGCTGATATGATCGACGTCGCCGGGGTTGGATTCACGCCCCTCAACACCGTCGACATCCACGTGTTGGATTCGGCCCTCGACCCAAAGGGCGACGGCGGCAGCGCCTCAACCGATGCTGACGGTGCCTTCCCCGCTGAATCGGTCGAGGTGCCGACCGCGCCGACCCTGATCGTCGGGACCGACGGGAAATCCCTGCTGGATTGGCACTTCTGCGAGGCCGGCGGCGGCGTGGTGCCGGATGATACGGTACCGAGCTGCGAGCTGCTTCCCGGCTTCGGCTTCATCGACGCTACGGTCCAGGACCTGGAAAGCGGCCTGGCCGAGATCGAGGTGCTCCGGGATTGGAACGTCGACGTCGTTGTGCCGCCCTTCGCCGTTGGGACGACCGCGCCGGTCAACTTCCAGGCCGACATCGTCGACACACGGCGGACTGCGCGCTTCAGGCTCAGGGTGACGGACGTGGCCGGGAACGCGATCAGCTGCTCGTTGACCCTGCGCGCGAGCCTGCGCTGGTGGTGACGACCAGCGGTCTGGGCCGGGAGATCTGTCCCGGCCCCGGCCGCGGGCCGTTCTAGAGGGCCGATCGGTCGCGTTCGCGGGCTCGGATGCGCGTAAAGCCGCCGAGGCCGGCAACGAGGAACTTGCCGTTCCGAAAAGCCGCATCTTCGGCCTGCGCCTTGGCGGGCCCAGCCCGTGCGAACAGCCCGATGGGCGGGACCTGTCTTAAGACAAGCAGCCTGGGTTCGATCGAACGCAGGCTGCTCTGTCTGTTTGGCGATTGATTGAGTCGCTTCCGCTCGATTGAGTCCGAGCGAGCGGAGTTTGATCTAAGCCTTGTGTGCGAAGTCGACCGCCGAGACGGGCAGACCCGAGAGCCGGATGATGGAGGCCAGGGTCCAGGTGCCCGGATCCTGGTTGTCGCAGTCGTCGAGCAACGGATCCGCGTCCGGCGTCCAGCAGGGATCCAGGTTGAACCAAGACGTCGGTTCGCCCTTCAGAAGACCGGCAAAGGTCGCGCAGACGATGGTCGAGCCGACACGGCCAAGCCTCTGGCCACCGGACTCCTCCGCCTCCTTGAGAAGGTAGAACCAGAGTGAATCATGGCTCGGCCGGACGTCCGCCAGTTTGGCGCAGCATTTCTTTGCGACGTCGGTGCCGGCCGGAAGCCCGAAGCGCCAGCCGCGCATGAGATTGCGGAACGCCAGGACGTTCAGCGGCGAACCCGCTTCGTCTTCGTGCAGGGCCGCCAGCGCGTTGGACAGCTTCGTATCGATCCGTCTGGCGCGCTGCGGGAAGCGATCGCCGGAAGACGCCATCTCGAGGAACCAGTCCCACTGGATCGAGTTCTTCTCGGTCATGGGCCGGAAGCCGCGCAGATCGTCCGGATTCTCCTCCTCGCCGGTATTGTCGAAGATCGGTGCGAATTGTCCGCCGCGATGCGGATCATTCGTCCGATAGGCGTTGCGGACCAGGGAATGGCCAAAGCGGTAGGCTGCGACCGAGAATTCCACCGGCATGAAGGGGTCGTGCTTCCAGTTGTAGACGTCATCCAGGCCAAGGCTCCACTTCTTGCGGCCGTCCGCCGTCGTTTCCAAGCAAAGCGCGGCCCCGTGGACCTCCGGGTCGGTGATCCGGGCGAGGAAATCATGCCAGACGATGTGTTGATAGAGCTTGCGCAGCGTGGCGCGCGCCGCCTCGAAGGGGTCCGCTGCGCCCTGGTCCTTGGCGCGGTCGACGAGGCAGTTGTGCGCCAGAAGGAAGGCCAGCTGGAGCTGCGAGACCATCGCGTTCTCGTCGTTGCGCATGTCGCCGA
>JASJAL010000337.1 GCA_030067055.1 Kiloniellales bacterium
TGGGAGACCGGCTCGCCGTACCACTCGGCGCGCTTGGCGAAGTGGTGCAGGGTAATGATGCTGCCGTCCTTCCGCAGGGCGTCGACCTCGTAGGAGGTCGGTGCCGTATCGCCTCGGATCCGGGCGTCGGCGTACTGCTGGATTCGCTCCCGCTCGTAGGGCGCATAGACCAGTTGCGGCGCATCCAGGGCATAGATCTCCTCCGACGAGTAGCCCAGCATGTCGGCATAGGCCTGGTTGACGAAGATGAACTCCTCGCCCTTGTAGATGAACATGCCCTGTTCGGAGCCCTCCACGACGTTGCGGAAGTGCTGCTCACTGATTCGCAAGGCCTCCTCGGTCAGCTTGCGATCTGTGATGTCGTTGGCCAGGGTGATCATGCCTCCGTCCGGGAGCAGGTAGTCGCTGACCTCCGACCAGCGCGACCCGTTGTGGCGGAATTCGAAGCCCTCCGCCGGACAGGTCCGCCGGATCAGGCGCTGCCGGGCCCAGAGCTCGGCTTCTTCTCGAGAAGCGCCGATGCTGGCGCTGTCGACCGCCGCCCAGACCAGCTTGTCGAAACGGACTCCGGGATGGGCGTCGACGCCCAGGGCCTCGTGGCACTCGCGGTATTCCTTGTTGCAGATCACCAGGCGATCGGCTTCGTCGAAAAGGGCGAAGCCGGCCGGGATAGCTTCGATCGACTTGGCCAGACGGACCTCTGCCTGCTGACGCTGCCGTTCGGCCACGACTTCGGTCGTGATGTCGGTGCCGACTCCGCGGTAGCCGAGGAACTCGCCGGCCTCGCCGAACAAGGGCCGCCCGGAAACCCGGAAGTGGCGCAACGAGCCGTTCCGCTGACGAATGCTGTAGACGAAGTTGCGGATCTCCTTTTGCTTGCCGAGGTGCTCGAGGTGGCGCTTCAGCACGCCGGCGTCGGTCTCGGTCAGGTCGAGCGCGCCGGGGCCCTTGCCGATCAAGTCCTTGGCCTGGAGCTTGGCCGCGGTCTCGGTCCGCTGCGAGACGAAGGTGAAACGCAGCTCCGCATCGGTCTCCCAGAACCAGTCGGAAGCCGCATAGGCGAAGTCCCGGAGGCGCTGTTCGGAGCGCCGCAATGCCTGCTCCACCTCCTCTTGCCGCTTAACCTGCAAGGTGATGTCGGCAGCGGTGCCCCGGTAACCGGCGAAGCTGCCGTCGGCCGCATAGACCGGCTTGCCGCTGACGCTCCAGTACCGGGTCACGCCGTCGCGGCCGGTCAAGGGCTGGCGAAGATCGCGAAAGGGCCGCCGGTTGATCAGGTCATCGCGATGCTGGCGCCACGCCTCGTCGCATTCCGGATCGCCCTTGTAGACCTCCCAGCGGGTCTTGCCGATCAACTCCTGGACGAAGGGGGCGCGCTGCTTTTCCGTCGATTCCCGGGCCCAGACGTAACGCAGGTCCCGGTCCATCTCCCAGTAGCGGTCCGAGGAGGATTCCACGAGATCGCGGAAGCGGGCCTCGTTCTGCGCTGCCTGGTCGAAGCGGTCGCGCATCTCCTGGAGAAGTCGCCCGAGGCAGAACACGCTGCCCAGGAGGACCAGGCTGATCGCCAGGCAAAACACGTCGGCCCTGATGCCGATCTCGCCCAGAAAGGCCACCGGCCGGCCGCCCAGGCCGATCATGACCTGCTCCGCCGCAAGCCCGGCGAGGGCGAGGACGAAGAGCCAAAGCCGCCGGTCCCTGAAGCGCCGAGTCAGGTGCACCGCCCAGACCAGGGCGAGCGCCCGAACTCCTATGGAAATCAGGATGATACCACTCATCTTTGACCTCTCGACCTGCCTGGCCCTGCACACCCGCTACCAGGCCCCTGCAACCTTCTGGCGCATTATGGCATAACCCAAGCGCCCTTCGGAATGCCAAGTCTGAGGCATATACATCGGAGCCGAGCCAGCCCAAGAGAGACCGATGGCCGCCGCATACTGCGGTTCGCGGCCGTGCAGCGGGAGCGAGAGAAGCGAAGAGAGAGGCTTGGCGTCCCCAACGGGAATCGAACCCGTGTCTCCACCTTGAAAGGGTGGTGTCCTCGACCGCTAGACGATGGGGACGTCGGGCAGGCAGATAGCCGATGGCCCTCGGCAAATCAAGCCCGTTGCGGCGATTCTTCGTTCACCGGCCACCGGGCGGCTTCGATCCCGCTGCCTCAGCCAGCCGCTCCTCCAGGGCGGGGTCCAGGGCCGCCAGCGGAACACCTGAGATCTCCTGGATCAGCTTGCGCAGGATCGCCTCCTGGAAGTCCTGGAAGTCATCGGCGGTCACCAGGAAGGCCCCGGTCCCGCCGATCACGTTGTAGAGGTAGTAGCGGTCGACCAGGAAGTCCTCGTTGAGGATCGCCAGGCCGTTGATCGTGAAGCCCGCCGCCACCGCCTTGTCCCGTTCGTCTTCGGGCTGGTTGCCCTGGTTCGCCCGACCGTCGCCGGAGATGTCGACGACCTTGCGGCGGCCGGCATAGTCGTTGCGCTCAATCAGCCGGGTCGAGAAGGACATGGCGCCGCCGATCGCGGTGCCGCCGCCGATCACGAAACGCGGCGTCGCGTCGATCTCCTCGGCGAAGGCCTCGGCGCTCTCGGCGTCGGTCAGGTGCATCCAGTCGATGGCCAGGAACTGGCGCCGGTTGTCGGACCATTGGACCAGCGAGACTGCGACCCCGAGGTCGCCCGCGGCCTCGATCGCCGCGACCACCGCCGAGTGCCGGAAGGCCTTGGCGATGCCCTCCATCTGGAGATCGAACTCCTCGGCGGTCACGCTGGAGGAGGAATCGACGGCCAGCACCAGCTCGAGATCGACCGAGGTGCCTTGCGCCCGCGCGGGAAGCGAAAGGAGGAGAACCAGAGAGAAAACCAGGAGACAGAGCTTGCACAAAGCTTGGCTGGACTCTCGGAGCATCGACCAAGTCTAGCCGGAAGCCTCCGCCGCGTCCTCAACAATCAACTGCACAGAATCGTTACCGCGCCAGCGGTCGCGGCGCAGCTTGCCGGCGATGTGCAACGGCATGCCGCGGCTGTTGAGCAGGGCGAAGCCGAGCGGACGATCCAGGGCCCGGAAGGCGATCGCCTTGAGCCGCCCGCCCTCAGCCGCGGTCAGGTCGAAGCGGACGTGGTCCTCGCCGACCACCCGGGCCTGCCGGACCCGGGCGTCGGCCAGGACGAAACGCGGCTCCTCGTTGCCCGGGCCGAAGGGCGCGACCCGCTCGAGCTGATCGAGCAGCCCGGTGGTTGCCGCCGCCGGTCGCAGGGTGCCGTCGATGCCCAGGCTGGGCCGGTAGCCGATTGCTTCCAGGCGGGTCCGGCTGCGCCCCTCGAGGAAGCCCCGCAGTGCCTCCAGCTCGGTCTCTGCGACCGTCAGCCCGGCGGCCTGAGGATGGCCGCCGCCGTCGATCAGGTGGCCGGCCTGCCGCGCCGCCAAGATCATCGCGCCGAGATCGAGGCCGGGCACCGAGCGGCCCGAGCCCTTGCCCCGCCCCGCCTCCAGGGCGACGACCACGGCCGGCAGGTTGTAGCGCTCGCGCAGGCGGCTGGCGACGATGCCGATCACACCGGGATGCCAGCCCTCGCCAGCGGCGAAGACCAGAGCATCCGGCGCCGGAGCCTGGGCCTCGACCTGGGCGATCGCCTGCTCCAGGATCGCCTGCTCGATCTCCCGCCGCTCGCTGTTGTAGCCGTCGAGCTCGCGCGCCATGGCCAGGGCTTCTTCGCGGTCCGGGCAGGCCAGCAGGCTGGCGCCCAGCCCGGCCCGACCGACCCGGCCGCCGGCGTTGATCCGCGGTCCCAGCAAAAAGCCGGCGTGGTAGACGCCCGGCGCCTCGTCCACTCCGGCAACGTCGCAAAGCGCCGTCAGACCCGGATTTCTGCGCCGCCCCAACACCTTCAGGCCCTGGGCGACCAAGGCCCGGTTGAGCCCGGTCAGCGGCACGACGTCGCAGACCGTGCCCAGGGCGACCAGGTCCAGCCAGTCCATCAGCCGGGGCTCAGGAATACCCTGACGGGCGTACCAGCCGCCGTCGCGCAGTGCACGGTTGAGGCCGATCAGAAGCAGGAAGGTCACCCCGACCGCGGCCAGCGGGCCACAGTCCGTGGTTTGGTCCAGGCGCTGCGGATTAACCACTGCGACGGCCGGCGGCAGGCGCGCTTCGGCGGCGTGGTGATCGACCACGATCACGTCCAGGCCGTCCTCTGCGGCCGCCTCCAGGGCCACATGGGCGGTGGTGCCGCAGTCCAGGGTCAGCACCAGGGAGGCGCCCTGCCCTTTCAGCCTGCGGAATGCCGGGGCGTTGGGACCGTATCCTTCGGCCAGGCGGTCGGGCACGTAGACCATAAGCTCGCGCCCGATCGCCCGGAAGAAGAGCTGTAGCAGGGCGGCCGAGGTACCGCCGTCGACGTCGTAGTCGGCGAAGGCGGCAATCCGCTCGCCGGCCTGGAGCGCCGCCGCCAGGCGGTCGACCGCCCGGTCCAGGTCCAGAAAGCTCGACGGGTCCGGCAAGTGATCGCGGAGTCGCGGCTCGAGGAAGCGGCCAGCCTCCTCCGGGCCGACCCCGCGAGCGGCCAGGATGCGGCCGATGATTTCCGGCAGATCCAGACGCTGCGCCAGGGCCAGGGCGAGCCGATCGTCGTCGAGGCGAGCCCGCCAGCGCTTGCCGCAGACCGACTCCTCGACGTCGAGAAAGGCGCGCGCGGAAGGCGCCTCGCGCTTTGCCTCGAACACCGGGCTCAAACTCCCAAGGAGTCGTACCAGGTCTTGCGCTCGAAGTTATGGACCGCCTCGACGGTTCGCACGGTGCCAGACTTGGAGCGCATGACGATCGAGTGGGTCGAGGCGCCGCCGTGGAACCGCCGAACCCCCTTCAGCATGGTGCCGTCGGTGACCCCGGTCGCGGCGAACATGACGTTTCCGCTGGCCAGCTCCAACAGCCCATACTTCCGGTCGTAGTCGGTGATGCCCCAGCGTTGCGCTCGACCGCGTTCATCGTCATTGCGAAACACCAAGCGCCCCTGCATCTGGCCACCGATGCAGCGCAAGGCTGCGGCGGCCAGCACGCCCTCCGGCGCGCCACCGATGCCAAGGTACATATCGACCCCGCTGTCCCGCACGCTGGTCGCGATCACACCTGAGACGTCTCCGTCAGAGATCAGCATGATCCGGGCCCCGGCCTCGCGGATCTTGACGATGGCTTCGTTGTGGCGCGGCCGGTCCAGGACGCAGACCACAAGGTCTGAGACATCGACACGCTTGGCCTTGGCAAGCTCTGCCAGGTTCGTGCCCGGATTCTCATCAAGGTCGACGACGTCGTTCGGCAGGCCACCACCGACGGCGATCTTGCTCATGTAGACGTCGGGCGCGTTCAGGAAGCCGCCGGCCTCTGCCATGGCGATCACCGCCAGAGCGTTCTGGCCGCCCTTGGCGGTGATGGTGGTGCCCTCAAGCGGGTCGAGCGCGATGTCGATCGGCGGGCCGCCGGCGCCGACTTTCTCGCCGATGTAGAGCATCGGCGCCTCGTCGCGCTCACCCTCACCGATCACGACCGTGCCGTCGATCTGCATGGTGCTGAGAGCCTGGCGCATGGCGTTGACCGCGGCCTGGTCCGCGGCCTTCTCGTCGCCCCGGCCCATCAGGCGCGAGGCGGCCAGCGCGGCCGCTTCGGTCACCCGAACCACCTCCAGCGCCAGGTTGCGCTCCATGACCCCGTCTTCGGTGACCGCTTGTTCGGGCATCCTTGGCTCTCCCTGAAGCAGCCTGCATGCATTCAACGCAATTCGGCCGTTCTGTCCCCATGAGGTAGATCAAAGGGCGCTCGATTGTGACCACTTGAGCGCGATTCGATCCGGCGCGGCCTTGGGTACAGTCGCGTGCCTCTTTGACTCCTGCCGGATTCCCTCGGCGCCCACAAGGCCCCGATCACCGGACAGCGATCAAAGGGCCTCGATGCGGATCAGCCGCGGCGCCTCGACGACCGTCTCGAGCTGGCCGATACGGGCCAGGGCGCGGCGCAGGCCGGCCTCCTGGGTCTCGTGCGTGGTCAGGACGACGGGAACCGCCTCGTGCGGGTC
>JASJAL010000338.1 GCA_030067055.1 Kiloniellales bacterium
TTGATCGGCACGACACGGTCGTTCGGCTTGGTCATGGGCCCCTATAGCATAGTCTGGATCTCGCCGTCCGCCAGTGTCGGGTCGGCCAGCACCTCGATCTCGCGCCCCAGGGCGGCCGCGACCGCCCAGCGCGCCGGCGCGGCGGGGCCCAGCAGGGCGGCGGCGACGCGGGGGCTGCAGGTAAGCCGGGGCGGGCCGCCCGGGCGCCCGAGGGCCTGGTGGCGCAGGCGCAGAAGGCCCTGCCAGGCCAGGACCGCCGGGTCCCAGGCCCGGCCCGAACCATGCAGGCCACACGGCAAGGTCAGCAGCTCGTACAGGGCCGGGCCCGCACGGCGCCGGGTAACCTCGACCAGGCCTGAGGCCGACATCGGCAGCACCCGCCCGGCGTCGGGATCGCGCTTCATTTCCTGGCGCAGGCGGCGCACCACCTCCTGGCGCTGGGCCCGCGGCCCCAGTTCCAGGAAGTCGATCACGATCAGGCCAGAGAGCCGGCGTAACCGGAGCTCCTGCGCGGCCGCTGCGGCGGCCTCGAGGTTCACTTCCAGGGCCAGGCGTCCGGGATCTCCAGCCCGGCGGCCGCCGCTGTCGACGTCGACCGCGGTCAAGGCCCGGGTCGGTTCGATCCACAGCCTGCCGCCGCCGGGCAGCGGGACCTCGGGATCGAGCAAAGCCTCTATCCGCTCGGACAGGCCCGCAGCCTCGAGCAGCGGCAGGTCGCCGTGATAGAGCTCCAAACCCTCGACGGTGTGGCCTGCGCCCTCAAGGCGCCGGCGGGTCTCAGCCAAGAGATCGGGGTCGTCGATCAGGACTCGAGTCGGCGGATCGGCGTCCTCCGGCAGCAGCCGATCGAGCGGATCGTCGGCTCGAAGGAGAAGGGCCGGCGCCGTCGCCGTCTTGGCGGCGGCCTCGACACGTCGGCGCTGCGACGCCGGGATCTTCGCGGTCAGCTTGGCCCCCTTATCCGCGCCTGGGGCACGCTGCACCCGGACGATCAGGGCCTCGCCCTCGGCCGGCCGCGTCTCCAACCGGTCCAGCGGCAGCAGCCCTGGCTCGGCCAGACCGATTTCGACGAAGGCCGCCCCCAGGGCCCGATCCAGCCGGGAGACCCGGCCGAGGTAGAGGTTGCCCTGGACCTCGGGCCGATCGTCTCGGCGGACCGTAATGTCGATCGGGACCCCGTCCTGGACCCGGGCCGCCCAGAGGATCCCCGGCAGCGCCGAAATGACGAGGCCGTTGTCTAGGCGCGCCATCCCAGGCCCCGCAAGAGCGCAAGGGTCTCCACCAGGGGCAGCCCGACGACGTTGGGATAGGAGCCCTGGATCTCCGGCACGAAGGCCGCAGCGAGACCCTGGATCGCGTAGCCGCCGGCCTTACCTTGCCACTCGCCACTCGCAAGGTAGGCAGCCACCTCGTCACGGTGCAGACGCCGGAAGCGGACCCGCGTGGTCACCAGGCGCCTGGCCGACCGGCCGTCGGGCGCCAGCACGGCCACGGCTCCCAGGACCTTGTGGCTGCGCCCTGAGAGCCGCTCCAGGCAGTCACGGGCTTCCTTCGCGTCGGCCGGCTTGGGCAGGATGCGCCGGCCAACCGCAACCACGGTGTCGGCGGCAAGCACGAAGGCGCCGGGATGCCGCACCGCGACCGCGCGCAGCTTCTCTTCGGCGATGCGTCGGGCATAGTCCGCGGGCAATTCGCCGCGCTTTGGCGTCTCGTCGATCTCGGCGGCATCGATGGCCGCGGGCTCGACGCCGACCTGGAGCAGCAGCTCGCGGCGACGTGGCGAAGCCGAGCCCAGCACAAGGGCCGGCACCCCGGTCTGCGCGCTGGCACGTCCCTTCAGCATGGCGGCCGGCCGGTCTATTTGAATCGGAAAGTGATTCGGCCCTTGGTCAGATCGTAAGGCGTCATCTCGACGGTCACGCGGTCGCCGGCGAGAACCCTGATACGGTGCTTGCGCATCTTGCCGGCCGTGTGGGCCAGGATCTCGTGATCGTTCTCAAGCCGTACCCGAAACATCGCGTTGGGCAGCAACTCGATCACCGTGCCCTGGAACTCCAGAAGATCCTCTTTCGCCATGTCTCCATCTTCGGACGATGAGAGCCGAGCCGGCCCGAAGCGGCGGGATCATAACGGATTTCATTTTGCAGAACAAACATCCTTGGCGAGGCGATGCTTCGGCTGCGCAATTCGCGGCCTGGGCTGTCCACAGGCGATTTCACCCCGCTGTCGGCGGACTGCAATCGAAGTGACACAAAGCCCTGTCACCTTCCGCTGTGTTGATATCCCCACACTCCGGCCCCCGGCCCGCTCGATCAGGGGGCCTTTTCTTTTGCCGGTCCGACACACGGCATCACAGTGGCCCTGGCGCGAATCCCTGGGAAGTGCCAGCATTCCAACCCACGGGCGCCACAAAGAGAAAGGGGCAGGCATGACCCAGGCCGCCGACGAGATTCTGCTGACCATCCATCTGAAGCACCAGAAGGACAAGAACCTGGCGGAAATCAACGCCAAGCTGGACGCTGCCGGCTTCTGGCAGCGCTTCCCGCCCGAGGGAACCGAGGTCGTCTCCTGGTACGTCATGATGGGGATCGGTCAGGTGGTGACCCTCAAGGTCCCGGCAACGAAGCTGCGCGACGTCAACCTCGCCATCGAGCAGTGCGCCTGGGGCGCCTTCGACACCGAGTTCTTTCCGACCTACGATTTCCAGCCGGTCTGGCAGAAAATCCGCCAGGAGAAGGGCGGATGACGGCGCCGACCTACCGCCATGTCTTGTCTTCGCGAGGCTAGCCAGCCGCAATGAAGACCGTCTTCCGTTGCCTGCCCGAACTCGAGGCGGTCCTGCCGGCACCGATTCCCGCCAAGCGGGGCCTGCCGGACTGGCTGAAGCGCATGCCAATGACCGCGCGGGCCGAGGACTTCGAGGCCGAGGTCAAGACGGTCAAGCAGTGCCCGCCCTTCGTCGACGCCATGGGCTTCGGTTTCCTGATGCCGTTGGCCTGCGACCTGCGCTTCGAGGACGGCGCCTTCGCCTGGGATTGGGAGGATTTGCCCGCCGGCCTGCCCGGGCATACCGTGCGGGCGCCGCTCAGCTTTCACCTCAACGCCCAGGTGGTCGATTCGCCGCTCTTCGAGGCGGACAGCCTGCTGATCAAGTTCATGAATTTCTGGACCATCGAGCTGGAGCCCGGCTACGCGCTGCTGGTCAGCCATCCGGTCAACCGGCCGGACTTGCCCTTTCGCACGCTCACCGGACTGGTCGACGCCGACCACTACGTCGACAACTACGTGCACTTCCCGGCGGCCTGGACCGACCGCGGCTTTTCCGGCGTCCTGCCTAAGGGCACGCCGGTGGCGCAGTGCGTACCGGTGCCGCGCCAGGGCCTGGAACTCGCCCTCGATACCCTGGACGCCGAAGCCCAGGGTCGCCTTGGCAAGACCCAGGAGGAGCTTTTCGAACCCGGCGGCAGCTACAGGGCTCGCTACCGACAGAAAAAGTTGTGATAGGATCGGCGACAAGAAGGCGCTGAACCCCGACCTCCCTTACGATCCAGGAGGTTCCCATGGCGAAACCTGCCGAGATCGCGGATGCCGTCGCGATCGTTCCGGTGCGCAACATCAACGCTACCCTGGCGTTTTACGAGGACTTCCTGGGCTTCGAGGCGCGCTTCGTCGCCCCGGACGAGAGCTTCGCCACCGTCACCCGGGGCCAGGCCGCCCTGCACTTCCTGCGCAGCGACGATTCCCGGGCCCTGGCGGCGACCGCCAATAACATTTCGCTGCACGTCTGGGTGCACGGCCTCGACCAGCTCTACGAGGAGCTCGCGCCCCAGCTCTCGGAGCTGCCGGAGGGCCGCGTCCGGCCGCCCTTCGACCAGCCCTACGGCGTGCGCGAGTTCCACGTCAAGGACCCCGACGGCTGCCTGCTGATGTTTGCCGAAAGCGACTAAACGGTGGGCATGAGAGCCAAAGCGGCATCCATGGCTCCAATCAGGGTCGCTGGAGTTGTCCTGCCACTTGCGTGAACTTTTCGGTTGGCATGGAGCATCGATCTCGACGGCGGTTTGCAGGCCTATAAAGGATCCTCGGCTGGCATACCGATTAGGTGGTGGACTGAACGGAACTATCAGGAATGCGCTTCCTGGAAGACCCCCTGCCCGATCAATTCGGCAAAGAGGTCCTCTCGTCTTGCTCCTCGGATGTGTTGATCCAGAAGTCGAAACTAGCGTCATCCGCATAGGGTGCGGACTCGGCGCGGAATTCGAGGGGCCTCGCGGGTCCGCTACATCAAGAAAGCTACGGGTGCGCCAGGTGTCAGGTCTCGGCTCAAATTTTGCGGACCGCAGCTGCGATGTCGGCGCCGCTGGGGAGCCTCGGGAGATAGCGCTTTCGTAGCTCATCTGGGATGCTGACGCTGCGCCTCACCTGTCTCATATAGTGAACGTAGGCCTTTCACTCTTTCAGGTGTTTGCAAAGAAGATCCGCATCGAATGCCCGCTTGCCCGAATCGGGGGAATGGCGTGAGCTTGAGGCCGCCGCCCGCGGCGGCCTCTGCACAGCCTTCGGAGCGGCCCTTTCGATGGATCGAACCCGCAGCCAGAGCGTCGCGCTCGCCTTCGGCGGCCTGATCGCCCTGGCCGCGGCCATGGGCATCGGGCGCTTCGTCTATACGCCGATCCTGCCCTTCATGGAGCAAGCCCTGGGCCTGAGCAAGACCGAGGCCGGGATCGTCGCCTCGGCCAACTTCCTGGGCTACCTGCTGGGCGCCCTGGGCGCGGCGGCGGGTCGCCTGCCTGGCGAGCGTCGGCTCTGGTTCCTGGTGGCGCTGGGGATCAGTGCCGTGACCACCGCAGCCATGGGCCTGGCCTCCGCCGTGCCGGTCTTCTTGGTACTGCGCTTCCTCGGCGGTGTGGCCAGCGCTTTCGTCCTGGTCTTCGGCTCCGCCCTGGTCCTCGACCGCCTGGCCCAGGCCGGACGGCCCAGTCTGTCGTCCGTTCACTTCGCCGGAGTCGGCAGCGGAATCGCCCTGTCGGCCGTCCTGGTCTGGGGCCTCGGCGCCGCCGGCGCCGATTGGCGGGCGCTCTGGCTGGCCAGCGGTGCGCTCTCGCTCTTGGCGCTGCTGGCCGCGCGGGCGCTGGTCCCGGGCGAGGCGGAAGCCGCCGCCCCCCAGGCGGACGGCAAGGCGCCAGGCGGCCCGGACCGGCGTCTGCTGGCCTTGACCCTGGCCTACGGTCTCTTCGGCTTCGGCTACGTGATCACGGCGACCTTCATCTCGACCATGGTGCGCAGCCTGCCCGAGATCGCCGCCCTCGAGGGCCTGGTTTGGCTGGTGGTCGGCCTGGCCGCGGTCCCCTCCGTCGCCTTCTGGGCCTGGCTCGGGCGCTCCTGGGGCAACGACCGCAGCTTCGCCATCGCCTGCCTGGTGGAGGCCTTCGGGGTCGCGCTCTCCGTGCTGGTGACAGGCTCGGTCGCCATCGTCGTCGCGGCCGCTCTCTTGGGCGGCACCTTCATGGGGATCACCGCGCTCGGCCTGATCAACGCCCGAGCGCTGTCCCGAGGCGACCCGCGGCGCGCCATCGCGATGATGACCGCCGCCTTCGGCCTGGGTCAGATGATCGGGCCGAGCTTCGCCGGCTACGCCTACGGCTTCGGCGAGAGCTTCCTGCTGCCCTCCCTGGTCGCCGCCATCGCGCTGGTCGCCGCCGCCGCCCTGACCCCCCGGCTGCGAGCGTGATCAGGGCAACTCGCAGCGAAACAGCGATCCGCCGGCGGGCTGGCCCTCCGACAGGCCGGCGAGGCGCAGCATGTGCCAGGCCAAGGCCTGATTGCTGGTGATCACCGGTTTGCCCAGGCCCGCCTCGGCCTCGGCAATGACACCGGTCGCACGCAGGTTGGTGCAGGAGGCGAAGACCGCCTCGCAGTCGGCCCCCGCTCCGACCCGGACGATGGCGTCGAGCACCGAGGCCGGCGCGATGCGCGCGACGACCGCTTCCTCGCTTTCCTCGAAGGAGCCGAAGGCGGCGATCTCCAGGCCGGCCTCTTCCAGGTTGCGGCGCATGGC
>JASJAL010000339.1 GCA_030067055.1 Kiloniellales bacterium
CGGGCCGGGCGGCTTCGACGTGGCGCATGTCGATGTCGGGCACGGCCTGATCCATCTGATCGCCGAGCTGACCCTGATCCTGGTCCTGTTCGCCGACGCGGCGCGGATCGATCTCGGCCTGCTGCGGCGCGACCACAATCTGCCGCAACGCATGCTGATCGTCGGCCTGCCGCTGGTGATGCTGACCGGCACCGGGGTCGCGGTCTACCTGTTTCCGCAGTTCTCCATCTGGGAGGCCGCCCTGCTGGCCGCGATCCTGGCGCCGACCGACGCCGCCCTGGGCCAGTCGGTGGTCGCGAGCCCGCTGGTTCCGGCGCGCATCCGCCAGGCGCTCAACATCGAGAGCGGCCTCAACGACGGCATCGCCCTGCCGCTGGTTCTGCTCTTCGCCTGCTTCGCCTCGCTGGCCCACGCGTCCGAGGGCGACCGCAACTGGATCGTTTTCGGCAGCCTGCAGGTTACACTCGGCCCCCTGGTCGGTGCCGCGGTCGGCTGGGCCGCAGCGCGACTCATCGACCGCGCCGTCAAAGCCGGCTGGATGGCCGAGAGCTACGAGGGACCGGCGATCCTGGGCGTCGCGTTGCTGGCCTTCGCCGGTGCCGAGCTGGTCGGCGGAAACGGCTTCATCGCCGCCTTCGTCGCCGGCATGGTCTTCGGCAACCGGGTGCGCGAACGCTGCGGCTTCCTCTTCGAGTTCGCCGAGGCCGAGGGCCACTTGCTGACCCTGCTGACCTTCCTGATCTTCGGCGCTGTCCTCCTGCCCGAGGCCTTTGGCCATGCCGGGCCCATGGTTCTGCTCTACGCCGTGCTCAGCCTGACCGCAGTGCGCATGATCCCGATCGCACTCTCGCTGCTCGGCAAGGGGCTGCGGGCGCCGACGGTCGGCTTCCTGGCCTGGTTCGGGCCGCGCGGCCTGGCTTCGATCCTCTTTGCGCTCTTCATCCTGGAAGAGGCGGACACCCCGGGCGCCCAGACTATCCTGGTCACGGTCGTGGCCACCGTCGCGCTTTCGATCCTGGCGCACGGCCTGACCGCCGCGCCGGCCGCCAGGTGGTACGGCAAGGCCATTCGGCGCGAGCGCGAGTGCGTAGAGGCCAAGGCGGTCGCCGAAATGCCGACGCGGGTCGGCCAGCTGTCCCGCGCGGCGGGCGAATGAGATCCTCAAACGCGGCGATAGGGATCGCCGTCACCTCACCAAAGGAGATGTCATGCTCAACGAACTGCAGGAAAAATTCTGTTCCGAAAGCACCTGGGATTTCTCGGACCTCAAGGCTCTGTTCCTGAACTGCACGCTGAAGAAGTCGCCCGAGCTGTCGCACACCGACGGCCTGATCCGGATCGCCCGGGCGATTCTCGAGAAGACCGGGGTCGCGGTGGAGGTGCTGCGGCCGATCGACCACGACATCGCGACCGGCGTCTATCCCGACATGACCGAGCACGGCTGGGATAAGGACGACTGGCCGGAGATCTTCAAGAAGGTCGAGGCCGCCGACATCCTGGTGATCACGACGCCGATCTGGCTGGGCGAGAAGTCGTCGGTCTGCACCCAGGTCATTGAGCGGCTCTATGCCAACTCGCACATCCTGAACGAGGCGGGGCAGTACGCCTACTACGGCCGGGTCGGCGGCTGCCTGATCACCGGCAACGAGGACGGCGCCAAGCACTGCGCCATGAACGTGCTCTATTCCTTGCAGCACCTGGGCTACGTGATTCCGCCCCAGGCCGATGCCGGCTGGCTGGGCGAGGCCGGACCGGGGCCGTCTTACCTGGACCCGGGATCGGGCGGCCCGGAAAACGACTTCACCAACCGCAACACCACCTTCATGACCTGGAACCTTCTGCACCTGGCGCGGATGATCAAGGACGCGGGCGGCATCCCGGCGCATGGCAACCAGCGCTCGAGCTGGGAGGCCGGCTGCCGCTTCGACTACCCAAACCCGGACTATCGCTGAGCCGACGCCTCACTCCATGAGGCACAGCAGGCCGTAGCAGGCGTCGAAGAGGCGGTCGAAGACCAGGTAGAGCGCGAGATCGAGGAGGAAGGCGAGGCCCAGCAGCGGCAGGCAGAACAGGAGCAGGAAGTAAAGCGCGGCCCAGCCGGTGAAGCGGCGGCGGGGAATGCGTTTTCCGCGAAGGGTCTGGTCCGATCTAGACGCCAATGCCATAAGCAGAAGGCTATAGACCTTTCGCCGCGCTTTCGGAAGGACCCTGCACAGCCGTGCCGTCGCCGCCGTCGCTCGAGATTGCCTGGGACGCCTGCCCGCGATCGGACTGGGAGCGTCTGCTGCGGCGTGCCGGCAAGTCCGGTCTCGAACAGTCCTGGTCGTATGGCGAGGCGGTGACCCGTTGCTCGAGGCAGAGCGTCGCGCGCGCCGTGGTCTCGCGCGGCGACCGGGCGCTGGCGCTGGTCCAGGTCTTCGCCCGCAGCCTCGGGCCGCTCGGCCGCCTGCAGCGCATCCTGCGCGGCCCGGTCTGGCTGGACGAGGGGCTCGACACGGCCACCCGATGCGAAGTCCTGCGCGCGATCAAGGGCGGGTCCGGCCTGCGCCGGCGCGCGCCGCTGCTCTGGTTGCCGGAGCTTCCCGAGGCGCCGGATAGCGAGGCACTGATGCGGGGCCTCGGCAGCCGGCGCATGGTGACCGGCTACAGCTCGCTCTGGCTCGACCTGGCGCCCGGCGAGGCGGCGCTGAGGTCCGGGCTGCACGTCAAGTGGCGCAATGCCCTCAAGGCTGCGGAGCGGCAGCGGCTGAAGGTCAGGACCGATCACGGCGGGCGCCGGCTGGAGGAGTCCCTCACCCACTACGACCGCTTTCGCCGCGGCAAGCGCTTCGCCGGGCCCAGCGGCGCCTTCATTGCCGCCCTGGCCGAGGCCGGACAGCGCGGCCGGGAGGTCTTCCACCTCAGCGCCGAGGCCGGCGACGAGCTGAGGGCCGGCATCGTCCTGGTCCGCCACGGCGCGGCCGCCACCTACTACGCCGGCTGGACCAGCCCCAAGGGCCGGCGCGACAAGGCGCACAACCTGCTGCTCTGGCGCGGCCTCCTGGCACTGAAGCAAGACGGGACCCGCTGGCTCGACCTCGGCGGCGTGAGCCCCACGGCCCCGGGCGTCGCCCGCTTCAAGCTCGGCCTCGGCGGCGAGCTCTTCACCCTCACGGGGACCTATCTTTAGGCGGGCGCGGCTGACTCCCGAGCGCGGACTTGCTATGTAAAGCGGCCGTTCAGTAACGGGGATCCTTGCCGCATCGCGATGACCTACGAGGAATACAACAGCTTCTGCGCCTCCCTGCCCGCGACCAGCCATGTCGTGCAGTGGGGCGGCTCCCACGTCTGGAAGGTCGGCGGCAAGGTCTTCGCCATCGGTGGCTGGCACGACGGCGCGGAGGCCCGCTTCACCTTCAAGGTTTCCGACATCGCCTACGAGATGCTGAAGGAGCAGCCGGGCCTGAGGCCGGCGCCCTACCTCGCCTCGCGCGGCATGAAATGGATCCAACATTTCGAAGAGCCCGGCCTCTCGGACGACGACCTGAAGGCCTACCTGCGGGAATCCCACCGCATCGTTTCCCTCGGCCTCACGAAAAAGAAGCAGAAAGAGCTGGGGCTCAATCAAGACTGATGGCCATTGCCCGACGGCGGGGGCTTGCTCGCGCAAGCCCGGCCGCTAGGCTGTGCCCTCGAACCAGAGCAAAGCGAGCGACGCATGACCGAAGTCATCCTGCATCACTACCCGCAATCGCCGGTCTCCGAGAAGGTCCGGGTCGGCCTCGGGATCAAGGGCCTGGACTGGCTCTCGGTTGAGGTCCCGCGGCTGCCGCCGAAGCCGGACCTGATGCCACTGACCGGCGGCTACCGGCGGACCCCGGTGATGCAGATCGGCGCCGACGTCTACTGCGACAGCCAGTGCATCCTGCGCGAACTGGAGCGCCGCTTCCCGGAGCCGAGCTTCGGGCCGGGCGGGGCGGACGGCATGATCTGGGGCGTCGCCCGCTGGATCGACGGGCCGCTCTTCGACCAGGCCGTGAGCCTGGTCCTGGGCGCGGCGCTCGACAGCCTGCCGGAGGATTTCGCGCGCGACCGCGGCCGGCTCTACCTCGGACCCGACCACGACCTGAAGAAGGTCAAGGCCGACCTGCCGCACATCGTCGCCCAGATCCGCGGTCAACTCGGCTGGATCGAGCAGCGCCTGGAAACCGGACGTCGCTTCATCCTGGGGGACAAGCCCGGCCTGCCCGACGCCCTGGCCTATCACCTGGTCTGGTTCCTGCGCGGCCGCTGGTCCGAGGGGCCGGCCTTCCTGTCGCAATTCCCATCGCTGGAGGCCTGGGAAAAGCGGGTCGCGGCGCTCGGCCACGGCCGCTCGACCGAGCTCTCAGCCACCGACGCGCTGGAGATCGCCCGCGCCGCCGAGCCGCAGACCCCGGAGACGGCAGACCCTCTCGATCCCCAGGGCCTGGCCCCGGGCCAGGCGGTCCGGGTGTGCCCCGATGGCGACGGCGGCGATCCCGAGGTCGCGGGCACCATCCGCCTGGTCGACCGCGAGCGCATCGCCATCCTGCGCGAGGAACCGCGCGCCGGCAGCGTCTGCGTCCATTTCCCCCGGGTCGGCTACCGCGTGATGCCGGCCTGAATCCCGGCCCCACTCCCGGACGGTGAAGATCCGCTCCACCGTGGACCGGCCGAGGGCTCTGAAGATCTTCGGCAAGGAGTCGCTGGGGATGCAGCCCATCAAATCCTGAAGGGCCGAGATCCACTCAACGCGGCCCTTCTCGGTCGGCGATCGGTAAGGCGGCCTTCGGATCTCAGACCGGCCGATCGCCGCCGGTCATCCGCTTGGGCGAGCGTAGCCAAGTTCGGGACAGACCAGGCTATGGCTTGTCCACTTGAATAAGTTGCTCGTAGTAGTAGGCAATCGCCTCGATTTCATCACCAGACATTCCGGCGACGACTGGCTGCATGATCTCGGCCTGAGCCGTTTGCCGTGCTTCATCGGCATAGGCCGTGAATTGCTGTCGAACATAAAGGCTGTTCTGACCCGCCAGGCGGGGTCCCAGTTCGGGATCGCCTTCTCCCAAAGCTCCATGGCAGGTCATACAGGCGGGAACGTCTTTCTCGGGCAGCCCCTCCTGAGCGATAGCCTGTCCTTTGCGAAAACGGCGGTCTTTGTTTGCCAGTTCTGCAAGCTGGTCGGTGGTCTTGAAAGGCGGGGCGGGATAAGCGGCAAATGCGCGCGCCATGAACTCGATGGTTTCATCATCCAGCATCGACGCGATCAGGCTCATTTCTTTGTGCGGTCGGACTCCGGTCTTGTAGTCAATCAGCGACTGCTTGAGATAGCCGTATCGCATGCCTCGTAGGGCAGGCGTGCCGAATTGGACATCAGGACCAAAATCGATATCGCCGCCCGCATGCTTCCCGTGGCAAGCAAAGCATGCGGCTTTTCGTGTCTGCGGGTCTTGATGCTTTAAGAAATCCTGCGGATCGACGTCCACGTCTCCGACCATGACGGACTGCGCGTGCGCGTAAAGTGGAAAGAGGAACGACCAGGCGAGACACAACGTCCAAAGTCGAAGCCAGGAAGCGCTACGTACAAGGTTCACAAGTGTTCGCTCGCTTGACGCGGAAAGCCTACAAAAGCACGCCACGATGAGGATTGGTCGAAAATCCTCGGATGACTGCTTGCGATCACCGGTATCATAGAAAGACCGACGGTCGACAGCGAGTCCTGTCCTGGTCCAGCAGATTTGGTTGGAACTACCCCTCTTCGTCGGTCCGGTCTGGCGATCAAGATCTGGACCCGCGGCCTTATCATGCTGTGAGGGAGAACCTCGGTTCCGGAGCCGTCTACCATTTGGCTTTTCAGCCCGGGTCCGCCCCCAGCATCAGGATCCCTCTCGGGGTCTTCGTGCAGCCACTTCGGAATCCTCGCACAAAAGCAATTGAAGGCATCAGCACAAACCGACCCCGCGCTCCTGAGGCGTGGGCGAATCAGGCGCGCTTTCGGGCAACGTCGGAGGCGGCTTCGGGATGACCCTGATCCAAGGTCCGCGAGCTG
>JASJAL010000340.1 GCA_030067055.1 Kiloniellales bacterium
CCATCCCCAGCCGCCTGCGGGTCTTCAAGGTCCAGCCGCGGGTCCTGATCGACAACAAGGCGAGCCGCCGCTACACGGTGATCGAGGTCAACGGCCGCGACCGGCCGGGCCTGCTGCACCAGGTCACCCGGGCCCTGACCCGCCTCAACCTGATCATCCATTCGGCGCGGATCTCGACCTTCGGCGAGCGGGTGGTCGACACCTTCTACGTCAACGACCCCCTGGGCGATAAGGTCGAGGACGAGCGCCGCCTGACCTCGATCCGCAAGAAGATCCTGGCCGCCCTGGAAGACCCGGACTGCGCCCCCGAGAAGCCCAAGGCCAATTCCAAGGAAAAGGCGGCCGCAAGCAAGCCACGCAAGGAGAAGGGCGCCGGCAAGGCCAAGACAGCGGCCAAGCGGCGCAGAGAGGCTGCGACGACCGCCTAGAGACAACGTTCGAAGGGTGGCTTGCGCCAAAATCGGGAATCGCCTTGTCCTGGATCTTCTTGGATCAGCCAAAACGCGTTGATCGGCTCGCCAAGCGCCTCGAGCGTGAGAAAGTGGTGGTGGTCAAGGTCGAGGACTCCGACCACCCCAATACCCCTGCGAGGATGGTGCTCTCAATACCCTGGGATGGCGATCTTGAAGTGCTCTGGCATCGCCGGTGGTGGCCAGACGGAATACTGCAGGAAGATGACCATGTGTCGCTCAAGGTTGGCGACCAAGATGAAAAGATCGTCGATATTCAAGAATTGTTCGACAAGAAATTCGAGAAGCCGCTTGTCGAAGTCATCATAGATCGCATTGCAGAGGCAGTACGGAGGCAGGTGAGGGGACCAGCAAGAGTCGAGCCACCTGCCGAAGAACAGCGATCGGGTCCGGCTCAGAACGATGAATTGACTTGACGCGGCGTTTTCTCCGCAAGCCTTCCTATTTTCGCCGCTTTCGCGTAGAGACTGGCCGCCATGGGTCTGCTTCGTCACGTGGCGACGGTCAGCGGCTGGACCGCCGGCAGCCGCGTCCTCGGTTTCATCCGCGATGTGCTGATCGCCCCGGTCCTGGGCACGGGGCCCGTGGCCGACGCCTTCTTCGTCGCCTTCCGCTTTCCCAACATGTTCCGGCGGATCTTCGCCGAGGGCGCCTTCAACGCCGCCTTCGTGCCGCTCTTCGCGCGCCGCCTGGAGGAGGAGGGCGAGGCGGCGGCGCGGCGCTTCGCCGAAGAGACCCTGGCGGTCTTCCTCTTCGTGCTGCTGGCCCTGACGGTGGCGGCCATGGCCGCCATGCCCTGGCTGATGCACGTGATCGCGCCGGGCTTCCGGGACGATCCCGACAAGTTCGCCCTGACCGTCCAGCTCAGTGTGATCGCCTTCCCCTATCTCCTGTTCATGGCCCTGATGGCCTTCTTCGGCGGGTTGCTGAACTCGCTTTACCGCTTCCAGGCGGCGGCGGCGGCGCCGATCCTGCTGAACGTCTTCTTCATCGCAGCGCTGCTCGGCATCGTGCCCTTCACCGAGCGGCCCGGGCACGTGCTGGCCTGGACCGTGGCGGCGGCCGGGGTCGCGCAGTTCCTGGTGGTCGCGGTCGCAGCCCGACGCGCCGGCATGGCGCTCAGGCTGCCGTGGCCGCGAATCACCCCGGGCGTGCGTCGCCTGGTCGTGCTGATGGTCCCCGGGGTGCTTTCGGCGGGGGTGCTGCAGCTCAACCTGATCATCGGCACGATCATCGCCTCCTTCCGCGACGGCGCGGTCTCCTACCTCTACTACGCCGACCGGATCTACCAGCTTCCGCTGGGGGTGATCGGCATCGCCTTCGGAGTGGTCCTGCTGCCGGAGCTGTCGCGCAAGCTGCGCGCCGGTGACCACGACCAGGCGCGGGCCAGCCTCAACCGTGGCATCGAGTTCGCCATGCTGCTGACCCTGCCGGCGGCGGTCGCGATCGCCATGATCGCCCGGCCGATCATCGTCGTGCTTTTCGAGCGCGGCGCCTTCGACCGCCTGGCCAGCGAGGCCACGGTGCCGGCGCTGATCGCCTTCGCCCTCGGCCTGCCGGCCTACGTCCTGGTCAAGGTCTTCCAGCCGGCCTTCTTCGCCCGCGAGGACACGGTCACCCCGCTGCGCTTCGCCGCGGTCTCGGTCGCGGTCAACATCTGCCTCAGCCTGGCGCTCTTTCCCTGGCTGGCCCACGTCGGCATCGCGCTGGCGACCGCGGTCGCGGCCTGGGGCAACGTCGCGTTGCTGGCCGTGCGCCTGGCCAGGCGCGGCTTCTGGCGCGGCGATTCGCGCCTCGGTGCCCGCCTGCTCCGGATCCTGCTGGCCAGCGCGCTGATGGGCCTCGGCCTCTGGCTGGCCGCGTTCTGGCTCGACCCCTGGCTCGATGCCGGCCTGACGCTCAAGGTCGCGGCCCTGCTGCTCCTGGTGCTCGGCGGCCTGGGGGCCTTCGCCGTCTTGGCGCTGGCGACCGGGGCCAGCAGCCTGTCCGAGCTGAAGGATCTACTGCGCCGCCGCGGCGGGGCGGCGGAGGCCGCGCCGCCGGCATGAATCCCGTCGGCTCGGGTGCTTGACCCGGACTGCCGCAGCGGCGATAACCCGCCGGTTTCCGCCCTTGTGGCGGCGTTCCGGAGTGTCTCGCCATGCAGCGCATCTTCTCGGGCGTGCAGCCGACCGGCAACCTGCACCTCGGCAACTACCTGGGCGCGATCCGCAATTTCGTGCGCCTGCAGGACGACTTCGACTGCATCTTCTGCGTCGTCGACATGCACGCCATCACGGTCTGGCAGGATCCGGCCGAGCTGCAGCACAACACCCGCGAGGTCACCGCCGCCTATCTGGCCGCCGGAATCGACCCCAAGCGCAACATCATCTTCAACCAGAGCCAGGTGCCGCAGCACGCCGAGCTGGCCTGGATCTTCAGCTGCGTGGCGCGCCTAGGCTGGCTGAACCGCATGACCCAGTTCAAGGAGAAGGCGGGCAAGCACCGGGAGAACGCCAGCGTCGGGCTCTACGTCTATCCCAACCTCATGGCGGCCGACATCCTGGCCTACAAGGCCACCCACGTGCCGGTCGGCGAGGACCAGAAACAGCATCTCGAGCTGACCCGGGACATCGCCCAGAAGTTCAACCACGACTTCGGGGTCGATTACTTCCCGATCGTCGAGCCTCTGATCCGGGGCGAGGCGACCCGGGTCATGAGCCTGCGCGACGGCAGCAAGAAGATGAGCAAGTCGGATCCCTCGGACATGAGCCGGATCACCATGTCCGACGACGCCGAAACGGTGGCGCAGAAGATCCGCCGCGCCAAGACCGATCCCGACGCCCTGCCCGGGCCCGAGGTCCTGGACCACCAGGGGCGGCTGCCGGACGCGGCCGAGGCGGCGCGGCCCGAGGCCTTCAACCTGCTGCGGATCTACGCCGCCCTGGCTGACAAGACCCTGGCCGAGACCCTGGCCGAGTTCGAGGGCAGCCAGTTCTCCCACTTCAAGGCGGTGCTAACCGATCTGGCGGTCGCCGCGCTGGGGCCGATGGGTGCGGAGATGAAGCGCCTGACGGCCGATCCGGCCCAGGTCGACGCGGTTCTGGCCGAAGGCGCGGCGCGGGCCCGGGCAATTGCCGAGCCGATCCTGGACGAGGTCCGCGACATCGTCGGCTTCCTTCGGCCCAAAGGTTCCGCGTGACCTCACCCGTTTGCGGGAGCGCTGCAGCAAGAAGCGGTGCAACGAGGTCACAGTCCGGGTATTTCTCGGCTTTGCAGTGCGGAATCCATGGCCAAGCCATTGGCGGCGCGGGGCTTGATCGCTAGGCTCGCAGGTGAGGGTGGCCGTTCACAGGGCGGCCTCCCGTCATGAACCCGAGCGCTCTTCAAGAGGCCCCGCGCGAGCCATGATGCCGCGGCGCAATCAGAACTCCACCTAAGGCGGCAGCCGTGCAGATCTACCTGCCCATCGCCGAGCTGTCCGTGAACGTCTTCCTGCTGCTCGGCCTTGGCGGCGTGATCGGCTTCCTGTCCGGGATGTTCGGCGTCGGCGGAGGCTTCCTCATGACCCCGGCGCTGATCTTCATCGGGGTTCCGGCCCCGGTCGCCGTCGGAACCGAGGCCAACCAGATCGTTGCCTCCTCGGTTTCCGGCGTGCTGGCCCACTGGCGCCGCGGCAACGTCGATTTCAAGATGGGCTTCGTGCTGATGATCGGCGGCTTCCTCGGCTCAGCCCTGGGCGTCGGGCTCTTCGCGCTGTTGCGGGAGCTCGGCCAGATCGACTTGGTGATCCGGCTGTCCTACGTGGTCTTCCTGGGAATCATCGGCAGCCTGATGCTTGTCGAGGGTGTCCGCGCCTTGCTGCGGCGCCGCAACCCGACGGCCGAGCGCCGCAAGCTGCACCAGCACACCTGGATTCACGGTCTGCCCCTGAAGACCCGTTTCCGCAAGTCGCGGCTCTATATCAGCGCCTTGCTGCCGGTCGGGGTCGGCTTCGTGGTCGGCGTCCTGGCGGCGATCATGGGCGTCGGCGGCGGCTTCATCATGGTGCCGGCGATGATCTACCTGCTCGGCATGCCGACCGCAGTCGTGGTCGGCACCTCGCTGTTCCAGATCATCTTCGTCACCGCCAACGTCACGGTGCTGCAGGCCACTGCCAACCAGACCGTCGACGTCGTCCTGGCGCTGTTGCTGCTGACCGGCGCGGTGATCGGTGCCCAGCTCGGCGCCCGGGTCGGAACCCGCCTGCACGGCGAACAGCTGCGGGTCCTCCTGGCGGTGATGGTGCTTATGGTCTGTGCCAAACTGGTCTATGACCTGACCATACCGCCCAGCGATGTCTACGTGATCGGGACCATCCGATGACGCGCCCGGTCTCGCTCTTCGCCCTGGTCGCGACGCTTCTGGTCACCCAGCCGAGCCAGGCGTCCTGCATCTTTGACATCTCCGATCACCGGATTCCGATCACCACCGGTTTCGCCGGCAGCGAGGTCCTGCTCTTCGGCACGGTCGACCAGCCCAGTGACGTGGTGGTGACCCTGCGCGGCCCGCTGTCCTCGGTGGTCATGTACCGGAAGGCGCGGATCGCCGGCATCTGGGTCAACGCCGCCAGCATGACCTTCAAGCAAGCGCCCAGCTTCTTCTCGATCGTCGCCACCCGGCCTCTGGAAGAGATTGCCGCCGAGACGGAGTTGAGGCTGCACCAGCTCGGTGTCGGCTACGTCGTCGACCTGCCGCGCAGCGTCGGTTCGCCGGACGTGCGCGATGACTGGAAGCAGGCGCTGCTGCGGAACATGGCCGACGTCGGTCTCTTTCCCAGCGATATCGGCAGCGTGACCTTTCTCGGCGACACTTTGTTCCGGGCCAGAATGCAACTTCCCTCCAACGTGCCGACCGGACAGTACCTTGCCAGCGCCTATTGCCTTGTCGACGGCAAGGTGCAAAGCGCCCAGACCATTCCGCTTTTCGTCGAGAAGACCGGCGTGGAGGCCTGGATCTTCGATTTCGCGCACAACTATCCCCTGGTCTACGGCCTAATTGCGGTGGTCTTGGCCTTGATGGCAGGATGGACGGCCCACCTCGCCTTCGGAAGGTCCTGAGCCCCCCGATGCCGGACAACTCAGACAGCCTGGAACAGCGTGTCTTCCTCGTGGTCGTCGACCAATCCGAGGAGATGCAGGTCGCGCTGCGCTTTGCCGCCCGGCGCGCCCAGCACACCGGCGGTCGCGTCGCCATGCTCCACGTCATCGAGCCCGCCGACTTTCAACACTGGATGACGGTCGGCGACCTGATGCGTGAGGAAGCCCGCAGCGAGGCCGAGCAGCTGTTGCAGCGACTAGCAACCCGGGTCAACGAGCTGACCGGCCAGTTGCCGATCCTATACCTTCGCGAAGGCGACCGGCGGGACGAACTGCTGAAGCTGATCGACGAAGAGCCGAGCATTCAGATCCTGGTCCTGGCCGCCAATGTCGGCCAAGGCGGGCCGGGACCGCTGGTCTCAGCCCTGACCGGCCGGTTCCTGAGCCGACTGCGGATTCCCATGACCATCGTTCCCGGCAATCTCTCGGACGAGGACATCGACTCGATCGCCTGAGGCCG
>JASJAL010000341.1 GCA_030067055.1 Kiloniellales bacterium
GGCGGGTCTTCACTTCCCGGTAAGGTCTGTGATTTCTCTGGGCCGCGCCTTGACCTTGCCCCATTTCCCGCCCACTTTTGGCCTCCATGACCAAGCACGATCCGCGGGACTCGGCCGCGGGCGGACCGCGCCTCTCGGAACGGGGCGAGGCCGCGCAGGCGGACCGCAAGGCCCGTCAGGCCGAGGCCCTCAGACAGAATCTGAGGAAGCGTAAGGAACAGTCGCGCGCCCGGGTGACCGGGGCGGCGCTCCGTGAGGATGCCGCCGCCGGGCCGCCGGGCGAGGGCGAAGACGGCGAGGCGCCTTGAGGCGCTCGGGACTCTTCTTCGGCAGGGCTTTCGCCCCGCCGGGGTTTGGCCTAGAAGGCGTCCTCGAGGCCTGCGACCCGTCGATTCGGCGTCCTTCGCGGCGCGCGGAAAAGTAACAGCCAGTCCAGGCGGAGCTTAATGGATCAAATCAGAATTCGCGGCGGCCGGCCGCTCAAGGGTGAAATCGTGATCAGCGGGGCCAAGAACGCGGCGCTGCCGCTGATGGCCGCCAGCCTGCTCACCGAAGAGACCCTGCGGCTGACCAACCTGCCGGACCTGGCCGACATCTCCTTCATGGCGCATATCCTCTCGGAGCACGGCGTCGGCGTCTACATGAACGGCAACGCCCAGGGCAGCGGCTATTCCAACCGTCTGGTCGAGCTGACTGCCGGGCGCCTCACCTCGACCCGGGCGCCCTACGACCTGGTGCGCAAGATGCGCGCCAGCGTGCTGGTGCTGGGCCCGATCCTGGCCCGAGAAGGCCACGCCGAGGTCTCGTTGCCGGGCGGCTGCGCGATCGGCCAGCGCCCGGTCGACCTGCACCTCTCGGCGCTGGAGACCCTGGGCGCCGAGATCGAGCTGCTCGAGGGCTACATCGTCGCCAAGGCGCCCAAGGGCCTGAAGGGCGCCGAGGTGGTCTTTCCCAAGGTCTCGGTCGGCGCCACCGAGAACCTGCTGATGGCCGCCAGCCTGGCCGAGGGCACGACCCGCATCGTCAACGCCGCCCGCGAGCCTGAGATCTCGGACCTGGCCGACTGCCTGAACAAGATGGGCGCCCGAATCACCGGCATCGGCAGCGATGTCCTGACGGTCGAGGGCGTGGCCCGTCTCCACGGCGCCGAGCACGCCGTGGTCGCCGACCGGATCGAGGCCGGCACCTTCGCCATGGCCGCCGCGATCACCGACGGCGAACTCGAGCTGCTGGGCGCCAGGGCCGAGCATCTGGGCGCCCTGATCGAGGTCCTGGAGGGCTCCGGCGTCACGGTGCGCGAGAGCAACCGTGGGCTTTCGGTCAAGCGGGCCAACGGCCGGCTCTCGGCGACCACGGTCGAGACCGCGCCCTTCCCGGGCTTTCCGACCGACCTGCAAGCCCAGCTCATGGCCCTCATGTCGACCGCGGAGGGCACCTCCGAGGTCACCGAGTCGATCTTCGAGAACCGCTTCATGCACGTCTCGGAGCTCTGCCGCATGGGCGCGCATATCGAGGTCAAGGGATCCAAGGCGACGATCCACGGCCGCCCGCGCTTGAACGGCGCCGAGGTCATGGCGACCGATCTGCGGGCCAGCGTCAGCATGATTCTCGCCGGCCTGGTCGCGGAGGGTGAGACTTTGATGAATCGAGTCTATCATCTCGACCGCGGTTACGAGCACGTGGAACGCAAGCTGGCGGATTGCGGCGCGGATATCGAGCGCCTCAAGACCTGATCTGACCGCCGGGGGAGTGGGCGGACGACACCATGGCACGGCAAGGGCGGCTAAAACTCCGGGCCCGCGATCCCGAGGATCTGCGGGTTTTGTCTGCCTGCCTGCAGGACGCGTTGGTCCCGCTGGCCGATATCGCCTACCTGAAGCCGGAACAACGCTTCGTCCTGGTGGTCAATCGCTTCATGTGGGAAAGCGCGCCCGAGGAAGCCGAGCTCTCAGCCGCAGTCGAGACCAAAGCCGAGCCGGTTGCGGAGGACGATGCCCGCTTCGAGGACGCCGAGGGTGCGGCGCCGCCGTACCTCAGGGTCAACGCCGGCCTGACCTTCGATCGGGTCCGCGCGGTGCGCTTTCGCGGATTCGACGCCCGCAAGCGCGACGAGATCCTGAACCTGCTCAACATCGAGGCCGATCCTCAGGCCATAACTTTGAGCTTCTCTGGCGGCGGCGCGATTCGGCTCGAAGTCTCGGAGATCCTTTGCCACCTGGAGGACGTCGGCCAACCCTGGCCGACCCGCTGGCGCCCCCATCACGAAGACCCGGCCGCCGCCAGCGAAGCCGGCGAGGGCTGAGGAGTCCTCGTATCCCCACTCGTTGAGGCGCCAGGTTGTGGAGAGGGTCAACCATAAGCAAGAGCTACGTCGAGGCGAGGGCGGTACCGCAAATCGATCGCGACGAGCTCGAGCACCTTCCGACCAAAGCGCTTCTCGCGAGGCTGGACAAGCTCAGGCGCTGCGAAGATAGCCTCGAAGGCTCGGATATGACTGGCGACGAAATCACGGCGGTCGAAGGCATCCTCTTCAAGGAATCACCGGAGTGGCGGGAAGCCTACGAAGCCGTGAAAGCCGTTCTGTCGACGCGACAACACGTGCCGGGTGCCGCGGAGCGAAGGCAGATGAGACATGAAAGGGCCAAGCGCAACCGGAGCGGGCAGCGAATCGGCCGTCGGGGCTAAGCCTTGAGGCAAGGCAATCGCCTGCCGATTTGTTAAGACTTACAATAGAAAAGGCGCTTATTGTTGACAGACGACCTGTTTCATTGAAGTCTGAAGACGCGCAGATCGAGTTGCCAAGCAGCGATCGGCGCTTTCGTCATCAACAGCAGAAAGGAGGTGATCCAATGTCTAGCGAGTTGGGTGCGATGTCCTGTTTCGGGTGTCTTTCGCCGGTCATTGAGCAGCCTCTTTGGACGGCCTAGGCGCCACGATCGCTTGATCACGGATTAGGAAATCGCCAACTCCGTGGAGAGCCGCCCGAAAGGGCGGCTCTTTCCTTTTTGGGGCTGTGCTCGACCGGAGCTCACCAGCTGCCGGTGTTCTCCATCGAGGCCCAGGGCTCGGCAGGCGCCAGGGATTCACCGGCCTGCAGCAGCTCGATCGAGATGCCGTCGGGCGAGCGCACGAAGGCCATGTGGCCGTCGCGCGGGGGACGGTTGATGGTCACGCCGCCGTCCATGAGCTTCTGGCAGGTCTTGTAGATGTTCTCGACCCGGTAGGCCAGGTGGCCGAAGTTGCGACCGCCGGTATACGCCTCGGGATCCCAGTTGTAGGTCAGCTCGACCAGAGGTGCCTTGCTGTCCTTGGCCCGCTCGACGTCGTCCGGGGCGGCGAGGAAGACCAGGGTGAAACGGCCCTTCTCGCTGTCGTAGCGACGGGTCTCCACCAGTCCCAGCTTGTTGCAGTAGAAGTCCAGCGAGGCGTCCAGGTCGGCGACCCTCACCATGGTGTGCAGGTATTGCATCGAAGCTCTCTCCTGTGTGACGCCGGGCTTCGGCCAAGGTCCAGCGCCTGGCGGCCAATGACGACATCAGAGATAGGCCCGGATGCCGGACGCTGCAAGACGGCGCTTGAGGCTGAGACTCTTAGCGCGCGGCGGTCTCTGCCATATCGGGTAGCTGGTGGGCGATGCCCTTGTGGCAGTCGATGCAGGTTTTCTCCCCGGAGGCCAGGAAGCGCTCGTGCTGCTCGGCCGCACGCTTGCTCTGCACAGTGAAGTCCATCGATTCGAGATCGTGGCAGTTGCGGCACTCCAAGGAGTCGTTCGCCTTCATGCGGATCCATTCGTGACGCGCTAGTTCGATGCGCCGTTCCAGAAATTTCTCGCGCGTGTTGATGGTGCCGAAGATCGTGCCCCAGACCTCTTTCGAGGCCTGCATCTTGCGGGCGATCTTGTCGGTCCAGTTGTGAGGCACGTGGCAGTCGGGACAGGTGGCTCGGACGCCGGACCGGTTCGTGTAGTGAATGGTCGGCTTGATCTCCTGGAACACGTTGTCACGCATCTCGTGGCAGCCGGTGCAGAAGGTCTCGGTGTTGGTCAGGTCCATCGCCGTGTTGAATCCGCCCCAGAAGATGATCCCGGCGATGAAGCCGCCGACCGTCAGGAACGCGAGGCTGAAGTGCTTGCTGGGACTGTTCAGCAGGTTCCAGTAGCGCTTCAGGAGATCAATCAGTGATTTCACCCGTCCGTTCCCTCTTTACTCGCCGGTGCCCGTGATCAGCTTTTCGACGTCCACGAAGTCGTTGCCGGTCGCGGCGCGGACTTCGTGCTGCGTGACATGGCATTGATCGCAGAAGTAGCGGCGCGGCGACATGAAGGCGCGCACCTGGCCCTCGCGATCCGTGAAGTGCGTGACGCTGATCATCGGCGCCTGGGACTCCTCGACCGCGGTGCGGCTGTGGCAGCTCATGCATTTGTTGGCCCTGAGGTCGACCTGATAGTTGCGCACCTTGTGCGGGACGGTGGGCGGCTGCTCGGGATAGTTCCGCGCGCGCCGCAGGTCCTTGTT
Source organism: Kiloniellales bacterium (assembly GCA_030067055.1). The sequence goes on from JASJAL010000341.1 coordinate 4,515, forward strand.
TTCCACCTCGCCCAATGTCGGCGGCGCCGGCTCTTCACTGATCTCCGCGCCGCGCAAGGTGGCCAGCGGCTCAGCCGCGTGCACTGACCAGGAATAGGCTCCCGCGACCATGGAAAGGAACCCTGCCGCGACAAGTAGCAGGGCCAGGCGGCTCATTAGCTCTGTACCGAAGTCACTTTGACGGCGCATTTCTTGTAGTCCGTTTGTTTGGAAATCGGATCGGTGGCATCCAGCGTCACCTTGTTGATCAGCTGGCTGGCGTCGAACCAGGGAACGAAGACCAGCCCCCGCGGCGGCTTGTTGCGGCCCCGGGTCTCGACCCGGGTCCTGATCTCGCCGCGCCGGGAGACCACCCTGACTTCGCTGCCGCGGCGCAGGCCCCGGTCCTTGGCGTCGTCGGGGTGCATGAAGACCACCGCGTCGGGGAAGGCCTGATAGAGCTCCGGCACCCGCTGGGTCATGGAGCCCGAGTGCCAGTGCTCCAGCACCCGGCCGGTTGCGAGCCAGAGATCGAATTCCTCGTCCGGAGATTCGGCCGCCGGCTCGTAGGGTAGGGCGAAGATGTTCGCCTTCTTGTCGGCATGGCCGTAGAACTGCACCCCGGTCCCCCGCTCGACGTAGGGGTCCGAGCCCTCGCGGAAACGCCAGCGCGTCTCCTTGCCGTCGACCACCGGCCAGCGCAGGCCGCGAACCTGATGGTAGGTTTCGAAGGGCGCGAGGTCGTGTGCGTGGCCGCGGCCGAACTCGGCGTATTCCTCGAACAAGCCCTTCTGCAGGTAGAATCCGAAGTCCTTGGACTCCTGGTTCTCGTACTGGAGGCTGAGCTCCGAGAGGGGATAGCGGTCGACCTTGCCGTTGGCGAAGAGCACGTCGTAGAGGGTCTTACCCTTGTACTCGGGATTTGCGTCCAGGATCTCCGCCGGCCAGACCTCCTCGGTCGTGAAGCGCTTGGAGAACTCGACCAGCTGCCAGACGTCCGAGCGGGCCTCGCCCGGCGCGTTGACCAGTTGATGCCAGAACTGGGTGCGCCGCTCGGCATTGCCGTAGGCGCCTTCCTTTTCCACCCACATGGCGGTCGGAAGCACCAGGTCGGCGGCCTGGGCCGTCACCGTCGGATAGGCATCCGAGACGACGATGAAGTTGTCGGGATTGCGGTAGCCCGGATAACCCTCCTCGTTCAGGTTGGGGGCTGCCTGCATGTTGTTGTTGACCTGCACCCAGTAGGCGTTGATGACGCCATCCTTCAGCATCCTGTTGTGCTGGACTGCGTGGTAACCCGGCTTGGCGGGAATGACGCCGGCAGGAAGCTTCCAGATCTTCTCGGCGATCTCGCGATGCTCCTTTTTCGCGACCAGCATGTCGGCCGGCAGGCGGTGCGAGAAGGTTCCGACCTCACGCGCGGTACCACATGCCGAGGGCTGGCCCGTCAGCGAGAAGGGACTGTTGCCCGGCTCGGAGATCTTCCCGGTCAGGAGATGGATGTTGTAGGTCAGGTTGTTGCACCAGACACCGCGGGTGTGCTGGTTGAAAC
>JASJAL010000342.1 GCA_030067055.1 Kiloniellales bacterium
GCCCAAGGAATCCCGAGCGACCTGGTGATCATGAGTGACGATGCCGGTCAATTCAATGTGTTTGACCATGTCTTGTGTTGGATCCATGCCGAGCGCCTCATCAATCGGCTGATCCCGCTCAATGAGGATCATGAGAAGGCGGTGAACTGGGTCCGGGAACAGATCTGGCAACTGTACGCCGATATCAAGGGTTACAAACGCAATCCGACCCCCGAGCAGGCCGAAGAGATCCGCGCCAGGTTTGAAGAGCTCTGTCGCACCAAAACCTGTTATGAGAGCCTCAACCAGGCTTTGAAGCGTTTGGGAAAGAACCAGGGTGAGCTGCTCCGAGTATTAGACAAACCCTGGATTCCGCTTCACAACAACCTCAGTGAACGAGATATCCGGGATTACGTGAAAAAACGAAAAATCAGTGGCAGCACTCGCAGCGAAGCGGGACGGCAAAGCCGGGATACGTTCGCAAGTCTGAAGAAAACCTGCCGCAAACATGGGATCTCCTTCTGGCACTATCTCCGAGATCGCCTATCTGGAAGCGCACAGATTCCTCGTCTATCCGAGCTGATCCGTCAGGCGGCTACCTGTCGATAATGAGAAGTTACCGTTTTGTACAGATGGAGGCTTGGGTTGGGGGGGCTGATTTTGAGGGGTTAGCCAAGAGAATGGCTTGTTTCGCCGCGAGAGTGCGATTTTCGGTATTCTACGCGTAGGGTCGTTTTGACCGGCATCGATGCAAAGAGGCCAGCGCAAAGGATGGCGCCCGAAACTTACCAGTTGATCCGTTGATCGAACTCGTAGTCTGGAGAGGGTTCGGGTGCGGTCGGATCGTAGTCAGGATCTTGATCGATTGGCGTTTCGAGGGGCGGTGCCCGTGCGCAGGCGATTTGAGGAGGTGTGATTGGCTCACCGATGTGATTGAGTATCCGTTGGATCGAGGCTGGCTCGGTGACAAAGGCGATGATCCGCATCTCGGCCCCACAGTGCGGGCAGAGAAGCGGAAAACATTCATAGATACGAGCCAGTAACATCGCCCACAGTGAGGAAGAAGGCGGTGGAGGGGGTGTATGTTCTGGCTCGAGGGGTGGTTGTGTTTCGCTGGTCGTAGAAACAGTCGGCGGGTCCGCGTCGATCGGCAATCCGGCCCGCGCCGTGACCGCTTGGCGCAGGGAGGCATTGGGAGCGAGCACGCCAAAGTAGCGAAGTCGATGCCGTTTCGGCGGTGGGATCAGCAGGGCGATCAGGTCGAGGAACTCCAGCGCGGTCAGGGTGATGGTGGTTTGTCCGTTGGGGCGGGGTTTGGGTAGGCGGTAGCTGAGCCTCTCGCCTTCTTCGAGCCAAACGAGCCGTTCCGAGGCAAACAGGGGTCGGGCGCAGTAGCGCAACAGCCGCTCCAGCCCTTGGCGATCGAAGGGGCCGATGCGCACCGTGGCATCGAGGGAGAATCCGCCGCCATGGGACCACTGACGCATCTGTTCGGCGGCTTCTTTGTCGAGCAATCCCTTGCGCACAAACAGTCTGAGGAGGCGTTTGCGGATCGTCTCCTGGACGCGCTCGAGGACCTCGTCGGTCAGGGCGCTGGCCTCGAAAAACTGAAGGCCTTGGTCGGTTTCGGCGAACACCCCGTCGATCAGGCAGCAGTGATCGTGGAGGTGTGCGTTGAGCGCGGAGCCGAATCGGTGAAGGTAGCTCACGGCGCCGGTGCGTGCCCCCAACGGGGCGCCTGGGCTGCACTCACGCAGCGTTTGCTCGATAATCCGTAAGATGATCCGCAGGGCTCGACTGGCCAGTTCGGGATCGCGGAGCAGGAAATAGCGCAGTCGTTTTGGGACCGAGATGACCCACTGGCGCACCGGTACGCACGGGAACACCGGAATCGAGGAGGTGGGCGGCGGTCTCGGCCATCCAGCGGCTGTTGCACGAAGGACACAGGCCGCGCCCTTTGCAGGAGGAAGGCGATCAAAAAATCGTGCCCGCATTGGTCGCAATGAGCCCGTGCAAAGCCGTGGGCCAAAATGCCGCAGGTCAAATAGCGGCGCAGATCCTGCTCGACATAGTGGGGTATCGGATCGTAGTCCGGATCGGCCTCACGCCGGATAGCTAACCAGGTCTCGAGCGCTCGTTGCACGAGCTGATAGACCACGGTGCGTTCCGGGCGCCGGCGCCGATAAACACCGGGCTCGTGAGAGGGTCCTGCGTGTTGGTGAGTAGCCGCGTGGGGGTTTGACATCCTTGTCTTGGGCGGTGAAAAGGCGTCCGCTCCCGGTGAACCGAGACCGGCGCGAGGTTGGTATCCATTCCTGTGGACACCTTGCTGATTCAGCACGCAAGAATGTGTATACGGCGAAAACGGGTAGCCGTCATCAACATCGTGCTGAACTTACAGCGCCATGTCGTCGACGATAGCGGCCTGAAAAGCCAGAACCTGAGAAGGCGCCGGCTCACGGCCGGGCCGTCATCGAAGACGAAGGTGAGCGCATCGAGCCGGGCGGTGAGGCAGACAGTCGTGGGGTCGACGTGCTGAGTCGACAAGCGGGTGTGACGTAAGTCTCACGAGTGTCCTGAAACCTAGTACAGCGGCGCCTAATTCTCGGTAACACGGATTCGGTGGATGCGCTGCGTTTATCCACCTATGGTTGTTATCAGAACTCGAGCGCCGCTGTACTAGGCGCGGAACCCTCATTCGCCCCGTTACCCACAGGCTAGGAATCGGCGCCCAGCAATTCGGCGGAACCTCGCGTTACCCAGGCGTCGCGGCCGTTGGCGAGGACGATGTGGACCCAACGCTCGCGCGACTCGCGGATCGTAACCTCGGTCCCGCCGGGCAGCGGCTCGGCGAAACGCACCGGGGAATTGGGAGAGTCGGCGGCGCGGGCGATGGTCTCGTCGGCGATGAGCACCGCCTGCGTGGCGCCGCCGGCGCGCGCCTCGATGGCCACTGAGGTCAGCAGCCCGAGCCAGGCCAGCAGGGGCAGGGTCGCCAGGTTACGGGCGAGGGGGGAGCGCCAGCGGATGGCGATCGCGAACAACAGGGCGGCGAGGAGGAAAGAGAAGGCGGCGACAGCGGCCTGCTCGGCGCGGTTCAGGAGGGGACGCCAAAAGAAAAAGCTCTGCAGCGCGCCCTCGGGCTCGGGTCGGGGTACCCACGTCGGCAGCAGGGTACGGGTGTGGCGCAGGTTCTGGCGTGCCCGCGCGTGGTTGGGGTCGAGCGCCAGGGCGCGCTGGTAGGCCAGGATGGCCGGTCCCAGTCGCTCAGCCTGCAGCGCGGCATTGCCCAGGTTGGTGTAGAGATCGGCCGAGCGCGCGCCCTGGGTTGCGGCGTGCTCGAACAGCCCGGCGGAAGCCGGCAAGGCGCTCCTCCCGCCGGGTCGCTTCCTGCGCCTGGGAATAGACGAGGATCGCCTGTTCCAGAGTCTCGTCGGGCATGACGGCAATCGCCGGCGGTGCGAGGCAGATCCACAGGATCGCGAGCCAGCTTGAGGTTCAACACATGATTGACGAAGGCGTGAGGTCCACAATACTTCTGCTCACCGGAATGGGCATTGCGATGACGATTGTTGGCGCCGTTCACCGCGCATCAACTCGAAATGCAGAAACGGAAGAGCGCGGCGCGGATAGAAGCAGACCGGCAGTTGGACCAGGAGCTGGCGGAAGTCGAGACGCGATTCGGCAAGAAGCCAAACCTCACCTTGATCCTCGCCGATAGTGTTGTTAGACGGGAACTCGGCTCTTACAGCGGCGCCAAGGCCTGCCGGAGGCCGGACGTGAACTCGCCTTCACGGCGAGGCAGCGCGCAGCTTGTTGGCGTAGTCGCGGGCTTTCCCCTGATTCCCCAAGTCGCGGTGGAACGTGGCCAACGCAGACAGGATTTCGGTATTGTTTGGGTGCTTACCGTGGGCCCCCTCGAGAACCGCAATCGCCTCGCTGGCACTGCCGATTGAATTGAGCGCGACCGCGTAGACGTAAACATAGCGCGCAATTCCGGGGGCCAGTGTCGCCGCCCGTCGAAGCTCATCAAGGGCTTGACGAAGACGCTTCATTCGCACCAGAGACAGACCGAGGGCATGGTGAAGATCCGCGTTGCCAGGGAGGCGTTGGGTGCCGCGTTGCAAGACCTGTTGGGCCTCGGCCTCGTTGCCCTGGGCACGGTGAAGATCTGCCAGATTCACATAGGCGGCGGCAAAGTTCGGACTGATCTCGATCGCCAGGCGATAGGCGGCAATCGCCTTGGTCGTGTCGCCTTGCGCGGCGTAGAAGTTCCCGAGATTGATCTGCGCCTCGGGGCGCTCGGCGCTCACCTGCTGGGCGGTGACGAACTCCTGTCGCGCTCTTGCCAAGACGAGGCGGCGATGCGCGGGCAACTGGCCCGCGGGGATGGAGGCCAACACCCGCGCCGCCTCGATGCGCACCCCGCGCGCCGGATCGCTCAGGGCCGGAAACGCGAGTCGTACGCGTAGGGCCGCCGGCGCGAACTCCAACGCTCGCAGGGCGGACACACGCAGGCCGGGGTTGTCATCGGCCAACCCCGAGGAGAGCACGTCTGCGGTGTCGGCGCTCAAATAGGGGCCTAACTCGGCAAGTGCCGTGGCGCGGACGATGTTCGGGCTTTGCGGACTGCGCACGATCTCAGCCAGGGCCTCGCCGGCCCCCGGTTCGCCGCTGCGGCCGGCCGCCAGTGCCTCGGCGTAGCTCGAGAAGCCGGTCGGCTCTCCGCCATACTGCGTCTCGATGTGCCGAGCCGCCCAATCTGCCGTCTTGTCCTTGTGGCAATTGTTACACGCGTTGGGAGTGCCGAGCTCAATCGAAAGATGGGGGCGCGGGATGCGCATGCTGTGATCATGCCGTGGATCCACGACCATGTAGGTCTTGGGGGGCATGTGACATTCGGCACAGCTCGCCCCTTCGGATCCGGGTCGATGAAAGTGATGGCCGGCTTGGTCGTACTTCGCGGCCAGGTGACAGTTCAGGCAGACGCCGTTGCCGGCAACCCGCAACTTCAGGCTGTGGGGCTCATGGCAATCGCTACAGGTCACGCCGGCCTGATACATCTTGCTCTGAACGAAGGAGCCGTACACGTAGACCTCGTCGTTTATCTGACCATCGACGTGGTACATGCCCTGATCCAAGAGCCGGGGAACATAGTGATCCAGCAGCGGCTCGCCATGGGCATAGCGCGTCGAAATCGCCGTACGACGGGAATGACAGCGAGCGCACATTTCGATTTCCTTGTCGGTGCGGCGAACCTCGCTGCGAGTGGCGTTCCCGGTGCCCGGGTCAATCGTCCAATGGACGTCCCTGCGCTCGTCGAGTCGAATTGCGAAACCCCTGCCGACAACGCGCTTCTCGCTTCCCGGCACCTTCCTGGCCCACGCCACATGCTCCGATCCCGGCCCGTGGCAGGCCTCGCAGGACACGTCGATCTCCGACCATGTCGTCGCAAACGTCTTAGTGCGCGCGTCATAGTTCTTCCGGAGATTCGTGGAATGACATTCTGCGCACCTGCTGTTCCAGTTCTGGCTCGGCCGGGTCCAGTGCAGCTCGTCCTCGTGGGATATCCGCTCGTCGGGATAAAGATGGAACCAGCGCTGACCGCCCTCGTGTTTCGCACGCGTGTCCCAGGCCAGGCTCAAAGCCTGCAACCGACCGCCCGGAAATTCGATCAGGTACTGTTGCAGCGGATCGACGCCGAACGTGTATTTGATCTTGTAGTCCCGAAGCTTGCCGTCCGGCCCTTCGGTTTTAACGATGTACCGATCGTCTTCCTGGTAGAACGTCGTGGTCACGCCAAACTGGGTCAAGCTCACATCGTCGAAGTCGCCCAAAACCGTGCTCTTATTGGCGACCTGCATGGCCTTGTCATGATGTGAACCGGCCCAAAGGCTCGCCTGCTGCAGGTGGCATTCTGTGCAGACTTCACGACCAAGATAACTGAACGGCGCGACCTCGGCCGCACTGACTCCTGCAGTCAGTACGAAAATGGCGAAGGAGAGAACAGAGGTTCGATACATCAGCGAGGCGCGAGGGGCGTTTCAGAGGTCGAGAACAAGGTTTTCCATACTTCGAGATCGAATCCGTTTTAGCGCCGGAGCAGATCCCGACGCCGCAACGGCCGCTTCATCACCATCCTGCCGCACTCAGGCCAGAATTGGAAT
>JASJAL010000343.1 GCA_030067055.1 Kiloniellales bacterium
ATGACCTGGCCGCTTGAGCGCGAGGGCGCCCGCGCCTTCGCCGAGGGCCTGGAAGAGGTCCTGGTGGTCGAGGAGAAGCGCGCGGTCATCGAGAACCAGCTCAAGGAGCAGCTCTACAACTGGCGCGCCGACGTGCGCCCGCGGGTCATCGGCAAGTTCGACGAGCAGGGCGACTGGGCCCTGCCTTCGACCAATGAGCTGACCCCGGCGGGCATCGCCCGGGTCATCGCCAGGCGGATCGCCCGCTTCTACACCAGCGAAGAAATCCAGCGGCGCCTGGCCTTCCTCGAACACAAAGAGAAGGCGCTGCAGCAGGAGAAGGCGCCGATCGCGCGCATCCCCTACTTCTGCTCCGGCTGCCCGCACAACACCTCGACCAAGGTGCCCGAGGGCAGCCGCGCCCTTGCCGGGATCGGCTGCCACTACATGGTCCAGTGGATGGACCGCAACACCGACACCTTCACCCAGATGGGCGGCGAGGGCGTATCCTGGGTCGGCCAGGCCGCCTTCTCCAAGACCAAGCACGTCTTCGTCAATCTGGGCGACGGCACCTATTTTCACTCCGGCATCCTGGCGATCCGCGCCTGTGTCGCCGCCGGCGTCAACATCACCTTCAAGATCCTGTTCAACGACGCCGTCGCCATGACCGGCGGCCAGCCCATGGACGGACCGCTGGACCCGGCGATGATCAGCCGCCAGATCCAGGGCGAGGGCGTCAAGAAGGTCGTCGTGGTCAGCGACGAGCCGGAGAAGTACCCGGCCACTACCCACTGGGCGCCCTGCGTGACCATCCGCCACCGCGACGACCTGGATGAGATCCAGAAGGAGCTGCGCGAGTACCCGGGCGTCACCGCGATCATCTACGACCAGACCTGCGCCGCCGAAAAGCGGCGCCGTCGCAAGCGCGGCACCTTCCCGGACCCGGCCAAGCGGGCCTTCATCAACGAGCTGGTCTGCGAGGGCTGCGGCGACTGCTCGGTCGCCTCGAACTGCGTCTCGGTGACCCCTGTTGAGACCGAGTTCGGCCGCAAGCGCGCCATCGACCAGTCTTCCTGCAACAAGGATTTCTCCTGCGTCAACGGCTTCTGCCCCAGCTTCGTGACCGTGCACGGCGGATCCTTGCGCAAGCGCAAGACCGCAGAGACCGGCAGCATGAACTGGCCCGAGATCCCGGAGCCCAAGGTACCGGGGCTGGACGCGCCCTACGGCATCCTGATCACCGGGGTCGGCGGTACCGGGGTGGTCACCATCGGGGCCCTGCTGGGCATGGCCGCGCACCTGGAAGGCCGCGGTTGCGCGATCCTCGACATGGCGGGCCTGGCGCAGAAGGGCGGCGCGGTGGTCAGCCACATTCGCCTGGCGCCCCAGCCCGAGGACATCCACGCCGTGCGAATCTCGGCCGGCGGCGCCCGGCTGGTCCTGGGCTGCGACTTGGTGGTCGCTGCGGGCTTCGAGTCGCTTTCCAAGATGACCCCGGGCGAGAGCTACGCGGTGATCAACAGCCACGAGACCGTGACCGGCGACTTCACCCGCAACCCGGACTTCCATTTCCCGGGCCAGCGCCTGCACGAGCTGATCAAGCAAGCCAGCGGCGGCCGGGCCGACTTCCTGGAGGCGACCCGGATCGCCACCGCCCTGATGGGCGACTCCATCGCGACCAACCTCTTCATGCTCGGCTACGCCTGGCAGAAGGGCCTGGTGCCGCTGTCGGGCGACGCGATCCTCAAGGCAATCGAGGTCAACGCGGTGGCCGTCGAAGCCAACAAGCGCGCCTTCCTCTGGGGCCGGCGTGCCGCCCACGACCTGGAGGCGGTCCAGAAGGCCGCGGCGCCCAAGGCCGAGCCGGAGAGCCATCACCTCTCCCAGACCCTGGACGAGGTGATCGAGCGCCGCCGGCGCTTCCTGACCGACTACCAGAACGCCGCCTATGCGGAGCGCTACCTTGCTCTGGTCGAAAAGGCACGGGACGCCGAGTCGGCCCGGACGCCCGGCCTCGCCGGCTTCGCCGACGCCGTGGCGCGCTACGGTTTCAAGCTGATGGCCTACAAGGACGAGTACGAGGTCGCACGGCTCTTCACCGATGGCAGCTTCCAGGCCAAGCTACGCGAGACCTTCGAAGGCGACTACAAGCTCCACTTCCACCTGGCGCCGCCGATCGTGGCCGAGAAGGACCTGGAGTCCGGCCATCTCAGGAAGAAGGAATACAGGCCCTGGATGTTCACGGCCTTCAAGCTGCTCGCCCGGCTGCGCGGCCTGCGCGGCACGCCCTTCGACATTTTCGGCTACAGCACCGAGCGCCGGACCGAGCGGCAGCTGATCCGCGACTACACGGCACTGATCGAGGAGGTCGCGGCGCGACTCGACCACGACACCCACGCCCTTGCGGTGGCCCTGGCCTCGGTGCCTGAGAAGATCCGCGGCTACGGCCACGTCAAGGAGGCTCATCTCGCGGACGCCAAGGCCCAGGAAGCGGAATTGCTCGAGGCCTTCCGCAATCCCCAGGCGGCGAAGAGCGCTGCGGAGTAATCTCCAGTCCCTGATGCCGAAGGCCGGCGTCTACGCAGTGCCCTGACTCCTCAATGGAGGGTTACCGTCGGCGCCCGCAGCGCGGCGGTTCGAAACGCTGGCCCGGGCGTCGGAGCGCTGCGATCTGGCAGTTGGCAGCCCTGCGCCGCCAAGACCGAGGCGACATCCCTGGCGGCCTCCAGCAAGCCTGGCGCGCCCTCGCGCAGGACCAGCCACTCGGCGAGCCCACGTGCGGCCAGCATCTCTTGGCGCTGGCAGGCGCCGACCAGGGCCAGGATGCAGACCTCATCGGCACAGACGCAGGGGCAACAGGGCTGGTGATACTCGATCGGCCGGCGGGCGTAGCCGCAGATCTCCCTTACCATGCCGATCAGGGCGGTCAGGACCTCGCGGCCTGGCTCGGTTCCGAAGGCCACGGCCAAGTCGTTCCAAGCCAGGGACCAGAGCCGGGGATCCTTGCTGCTGGAGCCGACGATCCAGCGCCGAAGGGCCCTCAGCACCACCGCTTCGGCCTCGGCGAGTTCCGCGAGTTCGTGAGGCATCAGGCACCAGCGCCGGCGATTTGCAGCTGGGTCGGCGAAGTCACTCCGGCCTCAAATCGCGAGAGCACGAAACCCGGCGTCCCTGCGGCGGCGTGAGCCGTAGCTGCGAACACCAGGACGCCTGAGCGGTTTCGATGGCTTGGATGGTTCTTTTTCATTGCGTTCCCCATTGCTACGAGCCCGAGCAAGCCGTGCAGGCCGCGAGGCTTGGCTGACCGGCGAGGCTGCTTGAGCACAAGCGAGACAGTAATGCGACTCATTCGCATTCTCAAGCTTTTTTGCATTAGGCTCAGCGAAGGTCCGAATGCGTGGCGGCTCCCGGGAAAGAACCGCTGCCCCGGCCATGGAGCGCTGCTAGAGTTCCATCTCGCAAAGCCGAGGACGGAGGAAAAGAGCCATGACCCAGGATGTCGCAGTCGTCGTCGGGGCCGGACCGGGGCTCGGCGCTGCTATGGCCCGGCGTTTCGCCGAGGCCGGCATGAAGGTCGCCGTAGCCCGCCGCCAGAAGGACCAACTGGAGTCGCTGGCATCGGAAATCGGCGGCCTGGCCTACGCCTGCGACGCCACCGACCACGGCGCCGTCGAGGCGCTTTTTGCCGCGGTCGAGAGCGACCTCGGCAGCCCCACCGTGGTCTCCTTCAACGCCGGCGCCTACCGGCCCGGCGGCGTCCTGGAAATCACCCCGGAGGACTTCGAGCTCTGCTGGCGGGTCGGCTGCCTGGGCGGCTTCAACGTCGGACAGGCGGCGGCCCGGCGCATGCTCGCGGCCGGCCGCGGCACCCTGCTCTACACCGGTGCGACCGCGGCGCTGCGCGGCAGCGCGGGCTTCGCCAACCTGGCGGTGCCGAAGTTCGGGCTGCGCGCCCTCGCCCAGAGCCTGGCCCGCGAGCTGGGCCCCAAGGGCATCCACGTCGCCCACCTGGTCATCGACGGCCAGATCGCCGCCGAACGGCCCGGCTACGACCCGGCCGAGCGCGGCCCCGATGCCGTCCTCGACCCGGGCGCCATCGCCGAGGCGGCCTATCAGCTGCACCTGCAGCCGCGCAGCGCCTGGACCCAGGAGCTGGACCTCCGTCCCTGGGTCGAGCGGTTCTAGACTCGCTGCGACTGGAGGAAACGATGACTGTGGAAAACGAAGAGCGCTTTGCCGCGCTGGAGACCCGGCTGGCCCACCAGGAGCAGATGATCGAAGAACTCAACGACCTCGTCTTCCAGCAGGGCCAGGCCCTCGACGGCATGAGGCGCGACCTCGAGCAGGTCGCCGATCGCCTGCACCAGGCCCTGCGCGGCAACGACCTGCGCTGAGCCCGGAATTCCAAAGGGCTTCGGAGGGCGGTCTTCCGGCCCGCTCAGATCTCCAGGCCGACGGCCCGCTTGTAGAGGTCGAGCAGTTCTTCCTGCTCCTGGCGGTCGTTGCTGTCCATCTTCCGCAGCTTGACCACCTGGCGCATGATCTTGGTGTCGAAGCCGGTCGCCTTGGCCTCGGCATAGACCTCGCGGATGTCGGCGGTCAGGGCCGCCTTCTCTTCTTCCAGGCGCTCGACCCGTTCGATGAAGGATTTCAGCCGGTCAGCCGCGATCCCGCCCACATCGGCCATGCGTCTTTTCTCCCTGTGACCTGAACCTGATGACTTGAATCCGGGACGGAAAGCCCCGAAGGCCGCGCACCCTAGCCGCCGGCCCGGCGAGCGGCAAGAGGTGCGAGCCGTCCTTCAGGCTGTCGATCAGGCGACCGTGTTGAACCTGCCGCTGGTGCTGTCCAGCAGGGCCAGTTCGCCGGTCGCGATGCCGAAATAGGCGCCCTGGAGACTCAGATCGCCGGCGGCCACGGCCTGGGCGACGAAGGGAAAGCTGTGCAGGTTCTCGATCGACTGGACGATCCCGGCGAGTTCGAGGGCGCGCTGGCGGATCTCGTCCGATGCGTCGGCGTGCTCGCTGAGCACCTTGTCGCGGGCGGACGTCAAGATCGACATCCAGGGCCCGATGAAGCGGCCGCCGACCCCGGGGTCCTGGGCGCCTTCGAGGCAGGCCTTCACGCCGCCGCAGCTGGCGTGACCGAGGACCACGATGTTCCGGACCTTGAGCCCGGTGACCGCGAACTCCAGGGCCGCGCTGGTCCCGTGATAGTCGCCGCCCTTGCCGCAGGGCGGCACCAGGTTGGCGACGTTGCGCACCACGAAGAGCTCGCCCGGGCCGGCCGAGAAGATCCGCCCCGGATCGACCCGGGAATCGCAGCAGCTGATCACCATGGTCTGCGGCACCTGACCCCGTGCCGCCAGGGCCTCGAAGAGGCGTTTCTGTGCCGGATACTCCGAGCGACGAAACTCCCGATATCCCTCGATCAGGCTCTCGGTGCCGGCTTCGGCCGCTATGTCCCGCTTCATCAGGGTTAAACTCCTTGCTGCGCCACGTCGCCCGCCCTCCGCTCCGACAGCGCCAAGCGCAGGACCAGGTAGCCGAGAACCCCGGAGAGAATCGAACCACCGAGCACGCCGAGCCGGATACCGGCGCTGTAGGCAGGGCCCTCGTAGGCCAGCGTGCCGATGAAGAGGCTCATGGTGAAGCCGATTCCCGACAGCAAGGCGACGCCATAGATTTGCAGCCAGGTCACGCCGGACGGCAGGTGGCAGAGGCCCAGGCGCACCCCGACCCAGACGAAGCCGAACACGCCCAGCTGCTTGCCGAGAAATAGCCCGAGCATGATCCCCAGGGGCAGCGGCTCGAAGAAGGAATCGAGCGACAGGCCGGCCAGGGATACGCCGGCATTGGCGAAGGCGAAAGCCGGGAGAACGCCGAAGGCGACCCAGGGATGCAAAGCGTGCTCCAGGCGCTTCAACGGCGGATCCTCGCTTGGTTCCGCTGTGCGCAGAGGGATCGCCATGGCCAGGACCACGCCGGCCAGAGTCGCGTGAACGCCGGATTTTAGGACCCCCGCCCACATCACGATACCGACAAGGATATAAGGCGCCAGGCGCATCACCCCGCAACGGTTCAAAATGATCAGCACCGTGGCACCCACCCCCGCGACCGCAAGGGACACCAGCGA
>JASJAL010000344.1 GCA_030067055.1 Kiloniellales bacterium
GAGGCCGCGATGCTGGGCCAGCCGGTCACCATGCTGATTCCCGAGGTGGTCGGCTTCAAGCTGAACGGCGCGCTGAAGGAAGGCGCGACGGCGACCGACCTGGTCCTGACCGTGACCCAGATGCTCCGCGCCAAGGGCGTGGTCGGAAAGTTCGTCGAGTTCTACGGCCCCGGGCTCGACCACCTGAGCCTGGCCGACCAGGCGACCATCTCGAACATGGCGCCGGAGTACGGCGCGACCTGCGGCTTCTTCCCGGTCGACGAGGAGACCCTGCGCTACCTCCGCTTCACCGGCCGCGACGAGGACCGCATCGCCCTGGTCGAGGCCTACGCCAAGGCCCAGGGCATGTGGCGCGATGCCGACACGCCGGACCCGGTCTTCACCGACAGCCTGGAACTCGACCTGGGCACGGTCGAGCCTTCGCTCGCCGGACCCAAGCGCCCGCAGGACAAGATCCTGCTGTCCAAGGCCGCCCAGGCCTTCAACGAGGACGCATTGAAGGATTTCACCGGCACGCCGGGGCGCAGCGTCTCGGTGCCGGTCCGGGACAGCAACTACGAGCTCTCCGACGGCGACGTTGTGATCGCCGCGATCACCAGCTGCACCAACACCTCCAACCCCAGCGTCCTGGTCGCCGCCGGCCTGGTGGCCCAGAAGGCGCGGGCCCGCGGCCTGACGGTCAAGCCCTGGGTCAAGACCTCCTTCGCGCCAGGCTCCCAGGTCGTCACCGACTACCTCGAGGCCTCGGGCCTGCAGACGGACCTGGATGCCCTGGGCTTCGATCTGGTCGGCTACGGCTGCACCACCTGTATCGGCAACTCGGGCCCGCTGCCCGAGGCCATCGCCGAGGCCATCGAGCAGGGCGACCTGGTCTGCAGTGCGGTGCTCTCCGGCAACCGCAACTTCGAGGGCCGCGTCAATCCACACACCCGGGCCAACTACCTGGCCTCGCCGCCCTTGGTCGTGGCCTATGCCCTGGCCGGCTCGATGAAGCTCGACCTGATGACCGACCCCATCGGGACCGACGGCGACGGCAACCCGGTCCTGCTGAAGGACATCTGGCCCTCCAACCAGGAGATCCGCGAGGTGGTCGACAAGGTCGTCACCCGCGAGATGTTCGAGACCCGCTATGCCGACGTCTTCGAGGGCCCCGAACAGTGGCAGGAGATCTCGACCAAGGCCTCCATGACCTACGACTGGGAGGACGCCAGCACCTACGTGCGCTTCCCGCCCTTCTTCGAGGACATCACGCCGGAACCCGGCGCTCTGGCCGACATTTCGGGTGCCCGGGTCCTGGCCAAGCTGCCGGACTCCATCACCACCGATCACATCTCGCCGGCGGGCGCGATCAAGAAGGAGAGCCCGGCCGGCGACTACTTGCTGGAGCACCAGGTCCGGCCGCTGGAGTTCAACTCCTACGGCTCGCGCCGCGGCAACCACGAGGTCATGATGCGCGGCACCTTCGCTAACATCCGCATCCGCAACGAGATGACGCCCGGCATCGAGGGCGGCGTCACGGTGCACCATCCCTCGGGCGAGCAGCTGCCGATCTACGACGCGGCCATGCGCTACAAGGAAGAGGGCGTGCCCCTGGTCGTCATCGGCGGCAAGGAGTACGGCACCGGCTCCTCGCGCGACTGGGCGGCCAAGGGCACCCGCCTGCTCGGCATCAAGGCGGTGATCGTCGAGAGTTTCGAGCGCATCCACCGCTCGAACTTGGTCGGGATGGGTGTGCTGCCGCTGCAGTTCAAGGACGGCCAGAGCCGCGAAAGCCTGGGCCTGACCGGCGAGGAGACCGTCGACATCAGCGGCATCGAAGGCGGCATCACCCCGCGCATGGACGTCGCCTGCAAGATCCACCGCCCGGACGGCTCGAGCGAAGACATCACCTTGCTCTGCCGCATCGATACCGCCGACGAGGTCGAGTACTTCCGCCACGGCGGCATCCTGCACTACGTGCTGCGGAACCTGAGAAAGCAGGCGGCCTAGGGCCAGTCAGCCCTCGGCTACCAGCGTCTCGATTTGGCCGTGGTCGAGGCGCCAGAGCTCGTCCTGGTTTTCGGAGAGGTTCATGGTCGCCTCCGGGGCGAGGCCGGCGTAGCGGCCGCGCAGGACCCGCGAGACCATGCCGTGGCAGACGACGATCAGGTCGGCGTCGGGTGGCTGCTCATCCAGCCAGGCGCCGACCCGGCGGTCGAGCAGGGCGTAGCTCTCGCCGCAAGGCGCCTGCCAGTCCCACTTATCGGCCGCGCGCCGGGCCCAAAAGCCCGGGTCCTCGGCCTCGATCTCGTCCATGGTCCGGCCCTCCAGGGTGCCGTAGCCGTGCTCCTTCAGGCGCTCGTCGAAAGCGATGGCGCGCGGGTCCAGGCCGAGCCCGCCGGCGACGATGACCGCCGACTGCCAGGCCCGGCCCAGGGGGCTGGCGACCAGGGCGAAGCGGCCCGGGTCGTCGATCTCGCGGGCCAGGGTCGCGGCGTTCGCCCGCACCTGGTCGAGGCCGCGCGGGGTCAGCGGCGAATCCGCCTGGCCCTGCAGGCGCCGCTCGCGGTTCCAGACCGTCTCTCCATGCCGGATCAGGTAGATCATCCTGCCTGCTCTCCCGCTCTCCCGATATCAAGCCGGCGGCATAGCACCGCCTCCCGCTCTCACTCTAAGTTGATTTCGAGTTGAGGACCCGGGCAGACTAAGGTCTCGCCATGCAGATACGCGCGAAATCCCTGCCGCGCCTGGGCCTGGCCCTGGTCGGCGCTGCACTCCTTGCGGTCGGTCTGGCAGCCGGGCTGCCGGAATCCGCCCCTCGGGCCCAGGTCGCTGCCGCCAGCGAAGACCTCGGCAGCCCCGTCGTGGTCGAGCTCTACACCTCCCAGGGCTGCAGCTCCTGTCCGCCGGCCGACGCCTTCCTGGGCGAGCTGGCCATGTGGCCGGGGGTGATCGCGCTGGCCTTCCACGTCGACTACTGGGACTACATCGGCTGGAAGGACCGTTTCGCCAAGCCCGCCTACACCCAGAGGCAGAAGTCCTATCAGCGCAGCTTCGCCAGCCGCTACGTCTATACCCCGCAGATGGTCATCGACGGCCGCGACCATGCCGTCGGCTCGCGCCGCGGCGAGGTCGAGGACAAGATCGCCGAGGCGCGGGGCCACAAGAAGGCCGTCGAAGTCGGCTTCGACGCTGTCGACGGCGGCCGGGTGACGATTTCGGCCGGCCAGGCGCCACGGGCCGGCGCCGACGTCTGGCTCGCGGTCTACGACGAGGAGCACGAGACCGAGGTCGGGCGCGGCGAGAACTCGGGCCGGACCCTGAAGGATTTCAACGTGGTCCGGGAGCTGCAGCATCTCGGCTACTGGACCGGCGAGGCCCTGACCATCCCGCTGGCCCTCGACGATGCCGCGGCGCGCGGCCGCTCGGGCTGCGCGGTCATCGTCCAGCACCGCGACACGAAAGAGGTCCTCGGCGCCGGGCTGATGCGGGTCGAGGAACTGACCGGCGGCTAACAGCCAGGGGCCGTACCCCGACGGCCGACCTCGAACTAGGCCTCCGCATCTCCGCTCTCAATGGTCTCGGGCTCCGGCCCGCCCTCCGTGACCAAGCCGCGTGCGACCGCAGCCGAGAGGCGACGCGAGAAGGCGGCCGGGTCGGGCAGGCTCTCGCCTTCCATTATCAGGGCCTGATCCAGCAGCAGATGGCCGATCTCCTCGAGCTCGGCCGCCGCCCCGTTGGCCGCGACCCGCGCCGAGAGCGCCGAGATCAGTGGGTGGCGCGGGTTGATCTCGAGGATCCGCTTGAAGCCCTGCGAGATCTGCTGGTGCTGGCGCAGCAGGCGCTCCAGGTGCATGTCCAGATCGCCCTCGTCGGCGACCAGGCAGACCGGGCTCTCGGTCAGCCGTTCGGACGCGCGGACGTCTTTGACCGCATCCTTCAGGGTCAGGCGCAGGAAGGCGATCATCGCCTCGAGTCCAGGCGTCTCGGGTTTCGGTGTCTCGTCTTCGGACGCCTTCTCCTCCTCGCCCGCCACCTTGTCCAGGTCGAGCGCGCCCTGGGTCGCCGAGCGGAAGGGCTTGTCCTTGTAGCTCTGCAGCGCCGGGACCCAGAATTCGTCGACCGGGTCGGTCAGCAGCAGCACCTCGACCCCGCGGGCCCGGAAACCCTCGAGCTGCGGCGAGCGGGCCAGGGCCCCGAGGTCGTCGCCGGTGATGAAGTAGATCGCGTCCTGACCTTCCTTCATCCGGGACAGGTAGTCGTCAAGGCTGGTCAGGCCCTCCTGCTGGGTCGAGCGAACCCGCAGCAGGGGCAGCAGTTCGTCGCGCCGGCCGCCGTCCTCGTAGAGGCCCTCTTTCAGGACCGCGCCGAAGGCCTCCCAGAACTTCGCGTAGTCCTCGGCGTCGGCCTCGGCCCGCTTCTTCAGGTCGGCCAGGACCCGCTTCACGATGGCGCCGCGGATCTTCGCCAGCAGCGGATTGTTCTGCAGCATCTCGCGGCTGATGTTCAGCGGCAGGTCCTCGGAGTCGACGACGCCCCTCAGGAAGCGCAGGTAGGGCGGGATCAGCTCTTCGCAGTCGTCGGTGATGAAGACCCGCTTCACGTAGAGCTTCACGCCGTGCTTGCGCTCCGGCTGGAAAAGGTCGAAGGGCGGCTGCGAGGGGATGAACAGCAGGCCGGTGTACTCGACCACGCCCTCGGCCTTGAAGTGCGCCCGCAGCCAGGGCTCGTCGAAGGCGTGGGCGACGTGGTGGTAGAACTCCTTGTACTGCTCGTCGGTGATCTCCGACTTGGACCGGCGCCAGAGCGCCGAGGCGGTGTTCAGGTTGTCCGCCTCGCCGGTCAGGCGGATCGGCACCGCGACGTGGTCGGAATAGGTCTTCACGATCCGGCGCAGGCGGTCGGGCTCCAGGTATTCCTTCTGGTCCGCCTTCAGCTTGAGGGCGATCCGGGTGCCGCGGGCCGGCGCGTCCTCGCTCTCGCCGACCGTGAAGTCGCCCTTGCCGTCCGATTGCCAGCGCCAGGCGGCGGTTTCGCCGGCCCGACGGGTGTCGACCGTGACCTCGTCGGCAACCATGAAGGCCGAGTAGAAGCCGACCCCGAACTGGC
Organism: Kiloniellales bacterium; assembly: GCA_030067055.1. Next base: position 5,089 of record JASJAL010000344.1, read on the forward strand.
CGATCTGGTTGATGTCGGCGCTCTTGTCATCGAGCCGCTGCAGGAAGGCTGCGGTGCCGGAGCGGGCGATGGTTCCCAGGTTCTCGACCAGCTCGTCGCGGCTCATGCCCAGGCCGTTGTCTTCGATGACCAGGGTGCCGGCATCCTTGTCGACGCTGAGCGTGATCGCGAAGTCGGGGTCCTCGGCGGTCAGGCCGGGCTCGGTCAGCGCCAGGTAGCGCAGCCGGTCGCAGGCGTCTGAGGCGTTGGAGATCAGCTCTCTGAGGAAGATCTCGCTGTTCGAATAGAGGGCGCCGGCGACGATCTCGAGCAGCCGGCTGACCTCGGCTTGGAAGGCATGTGTCTGTTCCGTCATCGGTTTCCCGCTGAAGGGCCCCGCGTTCCGCCTTGGTGTGGCGGCGGGTGCAGGGGCAAAACTGTGGACGCAAAGGGATCTGTGGGCTGATATGTATCAAGGTACCGCGCCCTTCAAGCCCCTAAGTCAGGTTCTTGGGAGGGTCAGACCCATGATCGGAGAGTCCCGAGACGACCAGGACCGCGAGGCCGAAGCCCGCGACGCCCTGGTCGCCGAGATCGTCGCCGAGGTTGCGGCGACGGCCGCCTTCCTGGGCAAGGACCGGCTCGACCCCCGCGTGCTGGACGCCTTGCGCAAGGTCCCGCGCCACGCCTTCGTGCCGGCCTGGGAGCGGCCCTATGCCTACGAGAACCGACCGCTGCCGATCGGCGAGGGCCAGACCATTTCGCAGCCCTACATCGTCGCGATCATGTCCGACCTGGCGCGGATCGGCCCCGACGACCGGGTCCTGGAGATTGGCACCGGCTGCGGCTATCAAGCCGCGGTCCTGGCCGAGCTCGCCGCCGAGGTCGACAGCATCGAGCGGGTCCCGGCGCTGGCCGAAGCGGCCGCCGAGCGCCTGGCCGCCCTGGGCTACCGCAACGTCCGGGTCCGCGCCGGCGACGGCACCCGGGGCTGGCCGCGGGAGGA
>JASJAL010000345.1 GCA_030067055.1 Kiloniellales bacterium
CTGCTGGCCGCCGAGGCCGCCTTGCAGAACGGCAACACCACGGTCGCCGGCGAACGCCTCGCCGAGCTTGCGGCCGACCGGCCACCGCCGGGTCAGTGGGACAGGTTGCGGTTCCTCCAGGGACTCAAGGCCGATCTCGACGGCGACGCGGCGACCGCGCGCCGGATCTGGCAGCAGGTTGCCCAGGGCCAGGACCGCCCGGCCAGGGCGCGGGCGCGGCTGGCGCTGGTCGACCTCAACCTGGCCCAGGAGAAGATCACCCCGGAGGAGGCAATCGCGGAGCTGGAGCGCCTGCGTTTCGCCTGGCGGGGCGACTACTTCGAGTTCGCCCTTCTCGAGCGCCTGTCGGACCTCTACCTCGGCGCGCTCGACTATCGCAAGGCCTTGAACATGCTGCGCCAGACTGCGTCCTATCTGAAGGACTTCCGGCGCTCCGAGGCGGTCGGCCAGAAAATGCGGGCGATCTTCTCGCAAGTCTACCTCGGCGGCGGAGCCGATCAGCTGCCGCCCTTGACGGCGCTCGGCCTCTACGAGGAGTTCCGCGAGCTGACCCCGGTCGGTGCCGAAGGCGACAAGATGATCGCCGCGCTGGCCGATCGCCTGGTCCAGGTCGACCTGCTGGACGAAGCGGGCGACCTGCTGGAAGCGCAGGTCGAGGATCGGCTGTCCGGCCTCGAGAAGGCCCGGGTCGGAAGCCGGCTCGCCCTCACGCGCCTGCTCGACAAGGCACCGGCCGAGGCGCTGAAGGCTCTGGACGCCAGCGCCGGGCGCGGCTTGCCGGCGGACCTGGCGCGGGAGCGGCGCTACCTCCGGGCCAAGGCCCTGGCTGGCGTCAACCGCGGCGAGGAGGCCCTGAAGATCCTGAAGGCCGAGAAAAGCCGCTCGGCCCTGGAGCTGCGGGCCGAGATCGAGACCAAGCTGGGCCGCTGGGCGGCGGTGGCCGAGACCCTGTCGCGGCTGCTGCCGGAGGTGCCGGCGCAGGGTGAGCCGCCCTCGGACCAGGGCCGCAGGACCATCCTCAGCGTCGCCGTGGCGATGAGCCTGGCCAAGGACCAGGCCGGCCTGCGGACGCTCAAGCAGCGCTTCGGGCCGAGCATGGCCCGGACCGACGAGCAGGAGACCTTTGCTCTGCTGGTCGATGCCGAAGTCGGCGGGACGGCCCCGGTGGCCGAGATCCTGACCCGCGCGGGCCACGCCGAAGCCTTCCTCGCCTCCTACCGCAAGCGCCTGGCGGACAGCCAGCTCAGCCAGCTGAACTGACCCCCGCCCCAAGCGGGAGTTTCGCCTTACGCCTTGTTTCCGCCGGGGCTCGGCTTCGGGCTTCGCCGAGCCTCCGGATCCCGCGCGTACGCGCTCCTCAGGAAACGACGGGTCCTCCGGGACTTAAGGTGCTTGGAAAATGGGGCTCCGGCCGTCGCGCCGCCGGGCGTCACAAGCCGTAGCTCTGCACCAGGCTGCCGGCGACCAGGTACCAGCCGTCGACCAGAACGAAGAAGATCAGCTTGAAGGGCAGGGAGATCATGATCGGCGGCAGCATCAGCATGCCCATCGACATCAGGATCGAGGCCACCACCAGATCGATGATCAGGAAGGGCAGAAAGAGCAGAAAGCCGATTTCGAAGGCCCGGCGCAGCTCCGAGATCATGAAGGCCGGGATCAGGGCGCGCAGCGGCGTGTCGTCCGGGGTCGACAGGTCCTCGGTATCGGAGATCTCGATGAAGAGCTCCAGGTCCTGTCCGCGGACATGGCCGAGCATGAAGCTACGGACCGGCTCGGCCGCAAGCTCGACCGCCTGGAGCTCGTCGACGTCTTCCTCGAAGAGCGGTACGAGTGCTTGGTCGTAGACCGCCTGCAGGGTCGGCATCATGATGAAAAGGGTGAGGAAGAGCGCCAGCGACACCAGCACCGAATTGGGCGGCGTCTGCTGGATGCCGAGGGCGCTGCGCAGGAACGACAGGACGACGACGATCCGGGTGAAGGAGGTGACCATCACCAGGATCGAGGGCGCTAGCGACAGGATCGTCACCAGGGCGATCAGCTGCACAAGGCGGCTGGTGGTCGGACCCAGTTCCTCGGTGCCGAGGTCGAGGGTGACACTCTGGGCCAGCGCAGGCTCCGCCCAGACAAGGCCGAAGAGGGCACCGAAGCCGGTTGCGAGCAGGACGCGCAGGGTCATGGCGTCTGGCCGCCGGGAAGAACGCTGAGCTCGCCCGGCTCTGCGCGGCGTTCGGCGGGCTCCAGTCGTCGCTCGGAGTCCGGGCCGAAGCCCTTGTCGAGCAGCAGGTCCTGGGTCGGCCCGAGCAAGACCAGGTATTCGGTCTCGTCGCGCCGCAGCAGGATCAGCCGGCGGCGGGCGTCAACCGAAGCCACCTCCTGGATCGAGAGCCGGCGGGGCTTCCCGCTGTTTGGCAGCAGCCGGGACCCGGGGCCGAAGCGGCGCACCGCCCAGGCGAGGGCGAGGATCAGACCGATGACGGCGGCCAGTGCCAGCAGGAAGCGGAAGTAGAGCTCGAAATCCATGGCCAGGCCCGCTATTCCCGCTCTTCAGTGCTCGCCCTGGGGCTTGCCGTAAGCCGCCGCCGCCTGCCCGGGCGAGGCGGTCTCGCCGCCATCGGCCGGGGTCAGCATGCGCGTGCGGATTGCTGTGGCGAGCCGGCCCAGATTTTGCTCGAGTTCGGCGAGGCCGGACTTCACCGCGCCGCGCTGGCCGCGCTCGACCTTCGTGGCCTCGGCGCAGAGGCCGCGGACCGCGGCATCCAAAGCCGTGACGTCAATCACCCGGCCCGCCTCGGTGGCGGCAATCGCCGCCCGGACCTCCGCGTCGAGGGCCGCCAGGTTCGCCGCGAGGCCCGGGTCCTCGGTCACAGGGCCGCGTCCTCGGTCGAGTCCAGGCCCGCGGTTCCGGGCGCCGCATTGGCGCGGTAGACGTGGGACAGGATTTCGGCGACCGCGGCCAGAGCCTCAACCGGCACCTCGCTGTCGACCTCGATGGCAGCCAGGATCTCGGCCAGCTCTGCGTCCTCGCGAACTTTGACGCCGCGGGCGAAGGCAATCTCCAGGATCTGTTCAGCCAGGGCGCCGCGTCCCGCGGCGGTGACCCTCGGGTTGCCGCCCTCGGACTCTTCCTGCAGCGCTACCGCCAGTGCGGGGCCGTGCTGCGTGGTATTTACGTCTTTCGGATTGCCTGCCAAGAAAAGCGGTTCCTTTCGCCGATCCCGATCGCCCCGCCATGCGCCGCCGGCGGATCTCGCCAGCCGCCCGGATTCTCTGGGCGCAGGCAAGGCGACCGCAGCATTGCGCGGCCTCTGGCCCGATCATGAATCGTTAGCCTTAACGAAAGGTTTAACCTGTAAGTCTTAGAGAGCGTCTGAGCTTAGCTGCCGGACGCCTTGGCTGGCCTGCGCTCCGGCGGCGGGCTGCCGTTGGCCCGGGCCTCATTCTCGGCCTGGATCCGCTCGTAGATCTCGCGACGCAGAACGGAAGCTTCGGCAGGGAAGGTAAACCCAAGCTTTATCGATTTTCCGCGGATGTCGATCACCGTCACCTCGATGTCGTCATTGATGATGACGGACTCGCCGATCTTTCGCGTCAGGTAAAGCATCAGGCTCTCGGCTCATGTTCCCGGCCAGCCGGGCCGGTATACCATTTGGAACAATTATACTCAAATTTAAGCCGTTTTACCGATTATTAACAAGGGACGCGTGATACTAGCGGCAGGCGTGCGGAAAAGCGGCGCCTTTTCCTAGGGTTCGGGACGGCTCATGGATTTCGGCAAGCTCCCCATATTCGATGTTTTGGCCCGTCGAATGGGCTGGCTCGGGCAGCGCCAGGAGGTTCTGGCCCAGAACATTGCCAATGCCGACACCCCGGATTATCGCCCGCTCGACCTTAAGGCGGATCCTTTCGACCGGGTGTTGGCGAGCTCGGCCAAGCCGGCCCGGATGGCCGTATCCGATCCCGGTCATCTCACCGGAGCGAAGGCCGATGCGAAGCGAAGCTTCGACGATGGTCGGGTCCCGGGCTACGAGACGGCGCCCTCCGGCAACGCCGTGGTGCTGGAGCAGCAGCTGGTCACGGTCGCCGAGACCCAGATGGACTTCCAGATGATGACCAGCCTGTATCGCAAGCACCTGGACATGTTCCGCACGGCCTTGGGCCGTGGCGGCGGCGGTAGCTGACGGCGGCGCAGAGCAGGGGGTTCGGTCAATGGATCTCGGCAAGGTTCTTCACATCTCGGCCCATGGGCTCAAGGCCCAGGGGACGCGCCTGCGGGTCATCGCCGAGAACGTCGCCAACGCGGATTCCCTGCCTCGCTCGCCAGAAGACCAGCCCTACCGGCGCAAGCTGGTCAGCTTCGCGAACAGCCTGAACCGGGCCCTCGGCTTCGAGACCGTCCGGGTCAAGGGCGTCGAGGCGGATCGCAGCGACTTCGGCCAGCGCTTCGAGCCGGGGCATCCCGGAGCCGATGCCGACGGTTACGTGCGCACGCCGAACGTCGAGACCATCATCGAGATGGCCGATATGCGCGAAGCGCAGCGAAGCTACGAGGCCAACCTGAAGGTCATCGAAGCCTCGCGCAGCATGGTGCAGCGAGCCATTGCGATCCTCCGCTAGAAACCACGACGGCACACCCAGCGCAGGGAGCTGAGCCTTGGCAGTCAATATCTCCAACGCGGTCGCGGCCTACGACCAGGCGGTCCGACAGCAGCAGGACCCGGGTCTGGAGCCGCGCGATGCCTCCGGCGGCGGCTTCGCGGATGTCCTTCGGGGTGCCGTCAACGACGGCGTCGAGACCTTGAACCGGGCCGAGCAGGTGTCGCGCGCCGCGGCTGCCGGTAAGGCGGACGTGAACGAGGTGATCACGGCGGTCAGCGAGGCCGAGCTCACGTTGCAGACCGTCGTCGCATTGCGCGACCGGGTCATCCAGGCCTACCAGGAAATCCTCCGGATGCCGATCTAGCACGGCAGCGCAGGGACTCGCGTATCGCTAGCCATGAACTCGACCGAAGTCATAGAGATCGCCCGCGAAGCGATCCTCGTCGCGCTCAAGGTCGGATCGCCGATCCTGCTGCTGGCCTTGACGGTCGGCGTCGCGATCGCGCTGTTCCAGGCGCTGACGCAGATGCAGGAGATGACCCTCTCCTTCGTGCCCAAGATCGTGACCATCTTCGCCTCGCTCTTCGTGCTGCTGCCCTTCATGCTCAGCACGCTGGTGACCTTCACGGAAGGCCTGATGGACCGGATCGTCGGCCTCAGCTAGTCGGCCTCGGAGTCAGATTAGGAGCCTGTCCGAAGCATGCTCGCGGACCTGCTGCCCGCCGGGATCTTCGCGGTCCTACTGGTCTTCGTCCGGGTCGGCGCCTCCCTGTCCCTGCTGCCGGCCTTCGGCGAGGCCTACGTCACCCCGCGCCTGCGCCTGGTCGTCGCCCTGGTGATCGCCCTCCTGCTGGCGCCGGTCTTGGCCGAGCAACTGCCGCCAATGCCGACGCAGCCGGCCGCCTTGCTGCTCTTGATCCTGGGCGAGGCGCTGGTCGGGATCTTTCTCGGCACCCTGGCCCGGATGTTCATGTCGGCGCTGACCACGGCCGGCATGGTCATCGCCTACATGAGCTCGCTCGCCAACGCGCTGGTGAACGACCCGACGGCCGAGCAACAGGGCTCGATCGCCGGTTCCTTCCTTTCGGTCACCGCTCTGCTGCTGATCATTACCCTGGACCTCCACCACATGCTGTTGATCGCGGTGATCGACAGCTACGGCCTCTTCGCTCCCGGGGTCGCGCCGCCGCTCGGGGATTTTTCGGACCTCATGGCGCGCACCGTGGCCAAGACCTTCCTGCTGGCGATCCAGATCGCCACGCCCTTCATCGCGGTCGGCTCGATCTTCTATCTCGGGCTGGGTCTGCTGGCCCGCCTGATGCCGCAGGCGCAGATCCTGTTCATCGCGATGCCGCTGCAGGTCATGGTCGGTATCTCGATGCTGGCGCTGGCCGTGCCCGCCGCCCTCGGCTGGTTCATCGCCAGCTTCGAGGACACCTTCCTGTCCTTCGTGGCGCCGCGCTGAGGGCGAGCCGACGTGAGCGACACCGCCAACAACGACGACTCGCTAAAAACCGAGGAGCCGACCCAGAGGCGTCTCGAGGATGCCCGGGAAAAGGGTCAGGTCGCCAAGTCCCAGGAGGTCAGCCACTGGTTCATGATCCTGGCCT
>JASJAL010000346.1 GCA_030067055.1 Kiloniellales bacterium
CCCTGGCCGACCGGGTCGCGGTGATCCACGCCGGCCGGGTCGGCCCGGCCCTGGAGGTCGGCTCGGTCACCGCACGCGAACTCGGCGCGATGATGGCCGGCGACCTGGACTATGCCGCCGAAGGCCTGGCGGAGGCCGGGTCATGAGGACCGAGCCGCGCGAGGACGCGCCGCTCTGGCTGATCGTCGCAGCACCCCTGGCCGCGGTCGCGGCGGCGCTGCTGCTCTGCGCCGGACTGATCCTCTGGGCCGGGGAGCCGGTGCTCAAGGCCTACGGCCTGCTGCTCGAGGGCGCCTTCGGCTCGCGCTTCGCCCTGACCGAGACCTTTACCCGGGCGACGCCGCTGATCCTGACCGGCCTGGCGGCGGCGGTCGCCTTCCGGGCCAAGTTCTGGAACATCGGCGGCGAGGGTCAGTTCTACTGCGGCGCGCTGGCCGCGACCTGGCTGGGCGCCGGGATGATCGTGCTGCCGCCGATCCTGATGATCCCGCTGCTGTTCGTGGCCGGGGCCCTGGCCGGCGGTCTGGCGCTGCTGGTTCCGGTCCTGCTCAAGGCCCGGCTCAAGGTCGACGAGGTGGTGACCACCCTGCTTCTCAACTTCGTGATCCTGCTGCTGGTCAGCTACCTGATCGAAGGGCCCTGGAAGGACCCGATGTCGCTCGGCTGGCCCCAGGCCGCGCCGATCGTCGACGAGGGCGTGCTGCCCAAGCTGCTGGCCAAGAGCCGCCTGCACCTGGGGCTGGTCGTCGGGCTGGTCGCGGCGGTCGTGGTCTGGCTGGTCCTGCGTTTCACGGTCTGGGGCTACGAGATCCGCGCGGTCGGGATCAACCCCCAGGCGGCCGCCTTCGCCGGCATCCCGATCGACCTGACGGTGCTGCGGGTCGCCCTGATCAGCGGCGGCCTGGCCGGGCTCGCCGGGGTCGGCGAGGTGGCGGGCTTGAAGGGCTACCTGACCCTCGACCTCTCGCCGGGCTTCGGCTACGCCGGGATCGCGGTCGCCATGCTGGCCAACCTGCATCCCCTGGGGGTGATCCTGAGCGCGATCTTCATCGCCGGCATCTACGTCGGCGCCGATTCCATGAGCCGCGCAGTCAACATCCCCAACTACATCGCCGACGTCATCGTCGCGACCTCGGTCCTCGCGGTCCTGGTCAGCCTGCTCTTCGTCAAGTTCCGCGTCCGGTTCAGGGGCTAGGGATCATGCACTGGATGACAGCAGGCGTTTGTGTCGTCGGTGAAGCGACCCTCGGCGGGCTGGGAGGCGTCGCGTAATGGACCTCCTCGAGCTCTTCCTCTCGGCCGGGTTCTGGGCGGCGACCTTGCGGATCGCCTGTCCGCTGATCTTCGGGACCCTGGGCGAGCTGATCTGCGAGCGGGCCGGGGTGCTGAACCTGGGCATCGAAGGGATCATGACCATCGGCGCGATGGCCGGCTGGATGTGGGTCTACCAGGGCGGCGACCTCTGGACCGGGATCCTCTTCGCGGCCGCGGTCGGCGGGCTCTTCGGCTTGCTGCACGCGGGTTTCACGGTCTACCTCGGGCTTTCGCAGCACGTCTCGGGGATCGGCCTGACCCTGCTGGCCTCGGCCCTGAGCTTCTACATCTTCCGCATGCTGCTGCCGACCTCGACCACGCCGCCCAAGATCGTGCCCTTCCAGCCGGTCGAGATCCCCTGGCTCTCCGAGCTTCCTTTCCTCGGCGAGGCGCTCTTCCGGCAGACGCCGATGACCTACCTGGCGCTCGCCATCGTGCCGCTGGTGATCTACGCGCTCTACCGCACTCCGGTGGGCCTGGCCCTGCGCATGGCCGGCGAGAACCCGGTGGCGGTCGAGGCCCAGGGCATCGACGTCCTGGCCTTGCGCTGCGGCGCAGTGGTGGTCGGCAGCGCCTTGATGGCGGTCGGCGGCGCCTATCTGACCATGTCGGCCTTCGACGCCTTCTACTTCGGCATGGTCAACGGCCGCGGCTGGATCTGCGTGGCGCTGGTGATCTTCGCTTCCTGGCGGCCCGGCAAGGCGCTGCTCGGCGCGCTGCTCTTCGCTGGGCTGGACGCCCTGCAGGTTCGCGCCCAGCAGATGGCCGGCGCGGTCATCCCCTATCAGTTCTTCTTGATGGTGCCCTACGTCCTGTCGATCCTGGCGATGATCGTCATGGCTCGAAGGGCCCGCTATCCCAAGGCCCTGCTGGTGCCCTTCCGCCGGGGCGATCGGGTGTAGAAGGAGAGGAAACCATGCTGGATCTGATCCTGCGCAACGCGCGCCTGCCCGATGGCGGCGAGGCGGTCGACATCGCGGTGAAGGACGCGCGGATCGCCGAGGTGCGGCCGCAGATCGAGGGTCAGGCGGCCGAGGAACTCGACGCCGGTGGGCATCTGGTGACGGCGCCCTTCGTCGACAGCCATTTCCACATGGACGCGACCTTGACCTACGGGATGCCGCGGGTGAACGAGAGCGGCACCCTGCTCGAGGGCATCGCGCTCTGGGCCGAGCTCAAGCCCGACCTCACCGCCGCGGCAATCAAGGAAAGAGCGCTCAGGCTCTGTCGGCTGTCGATCGCCCGCGGCACCCTGGCGATCCGCAGCCACGTCGACATCTCCGACGGCCGGCTGCTGGCGGTCGAGGCCCTGCTCGAGGTGAAGCGCGAGATGGCGCCCTACCTGGACCTGCAGCTCGTGGCCTTCCCCCAGGACGGCTTCCTGCGCCTGCCCGAGGCCCGGGAGAACCTGCTGCGCGCGCTCGACCTCGGGGTCGAGGTGGTCGGCGGCATCCCGCACTTCGAGCGGACCATGGCCGAGGGCGCGGAATCGGTGCGCCAGCTCTGCGAGATCGCCGCCGAGCGCGGCCTGCCGGTCGACATGCACTGCGACGAGACCGACGATCCCAACTCGCGCCACGTCGAGAGCCTGGCTCATGAGACCCAGCGCCTGGGCCTGCAGGGGCGGGTCACCGGCTCGCACCTGACCTCCATGCATTCCATGGACAACTACTACGTCTCCAAGCTGATCCCGCTGATGGCCGAGGCGGAGCTGAAGGTGGTCGCCAATCCCCTGATCAACATCACGATCCAGGGTCGCCACGATACCTATCCCAAGCGGCGCGGGATGACCCGAGTCAAGGAGCTGGCCGCCGCCGGCCTCGACATCGCCTTCGGCCACGACTGCGTCATGGATCCCTGGTACAGCCTGGGCAGCCACGACATGCTGGAGGTCGCGCACATGGGCCTGCACGTCGGGCTGATGACCGGGCGGGCCGAGATGCAGACCTGCTTCGACGCGGTGACGGCGAGCGGCGCCCGGGTCCTGGGCCTGGAGGGCCACGGCCTCGAGCCGGGCTGTCGCGCCGACCTGGTGGTCCTGCAATGCCGCGACCCGATCGAGGCCCTGCGCCTCAAACCGCCCCGGCTCTACGTCCTGCGCGCCGGCAAGGTCATCGCCCGCTGCGCGCCCCAGCGCGTCGAGCTCAGCCTCGGGAACGAGACCGAGGACTTCGATCCCTGCGCGCCGGCGGTGTGAATTCCAGAGTCAGCGCCGGGCTACGCCCACTATCGAAGGGCGAGGTTGGCACGGGCCCAAGAAAACAGCTCGAACAGCCTCGCCCCTCTGTTTGCCTCAGTCCCGTGGCAGCGCTGCGGCGCTGCGGGCGAGGCGGACCAGGTTGAGGAACTCGGCGCGGTAGCCGAAGGGGTCCTCGCCCTTGGCGCCCTGGGCCAGGCCGATGACGTCGTCGTAGCCGAAGGACCCGGTGTAGCTGCCGCCCTTGAGCAGCTGGCCGAAGCCGGCGACCGCGGTGGCGAAGCGGGCCTCGCGGGCGCGGGTGCCGGCGGCGTCCAGCTCGGACTCCAGGTCAAGGGTGATCGGCGTGGTGATCAGGGTCGAGGTCTCCTGGTCGGGCAGCTTGTAGCGGATCTTGAGGAAGGCGTACTCCTCGGCGAACTGGGTCTCGCGGGCCGGGGACTCGCTCTCGTAGCGGCTCGGCGCGATCAGCGCGTTGCCGCTGCCGACCGGGGTGATCGCGTAGATCGCGGTCACCGTACGGCCGGCGCCGATGTCGCCGGCGTCGACCTTGTCGTTGGCGAAGTCCTCGCGCTTCAGGGCCCGGGTCTCGTAGCCGATCAGACGGTATTCGGCGACGGTGCGGGGGTTGAATTCGACCTGGATCTTGACGTCCTTGGCGATCGGGAAGAGCGCTGCGGCGGCCTCCTCGACCAGGACCTTGCGGGCCTCGTTCAGGGTGTCGATGTGGGCGGCCACGCCGTTGCCGTTCTGCGCCAGGGTCTGCATCAGGTGGTCGTTGAGGTTGCCCTGGCCGAAACTGAGGGCGGAGAGGAAGACGCCGCTCTCGCGTTTGCGCTCGATGAAGCCCTTGAGCTCCTCGCGGTCGGTGATGCCGACGTTGAAGTCGCCGTCGGTCGCCAGAATCACCCGGTTGACCGCCTCGGAATCGAAGCGCGACTCGGCCAGCGCGTAGGCCTGGTGGATGCCTTCGGCCCCCGCCGTCGAGCCGCCGGCGCCGAGCCGGTCCAGGGCGGCCAGGATCTTGTGGCGCTCGGCAACCGCGGTCGGCTCCAGCACCGTGCCCGCGTTGCCGGCATAGGTGACGATGGCCACGGTGTCCTCGGGCTCCAGGCCGTCGAGCAGCAGTTTCATGGAGCTGACCATCAGCGGCAGCTTGTCGGGCGCGCTCATCGAGCCCGAGACGTCGAGCAGGAAGACCAGGTTGCTGCGCGGCTTCTCCGCGGGATCGAGGTCGTAGCCCTTGATGCCGATATGGATCAGCTTGTTGCCGGCCTTCCAAGGGCTGGGCGTCACGGTCACGCTGGCCGCGAAGGGGCGGGCGCGCTCGGCCGGCAGGGGATAGGCATAGTCGAAGTAGTTGATCAGCTCCTCGATACGCACCGCGTCCTTCTGCGGCAGCACGCCGCGGTTCAGCTCGCGCCGCACGAAGGCGTAGGAGGCCGTGTCGACATCGACCGAGAAGGTCGAGACCGGATCCTCAGCGACCCGCCGGACCGGGTTCTCAGGGACCGATTCGAACTGGTCGCGGCCGACGTCCTCGTAATGTTGCCGCGGCCGCTCAGCCTGGAGCCGCGCCTGGACGCGTGCCCGGACCTCGTCCAAGAAGCGCGCGGTCAGCTCGGATTCGCGCAGTGAGTCACCGTCAGACGGCCGGCTCGTCACCGCGATGCTTGAGAGGCCGCCCGAAGTCTCCTCCTTCTGCGCCGCGAGAGGCGCAGGCGGCGTCTCCGGCCGCTCTTTCGCAGGCCCGACCACGCTTTGCACCGTCTGAAGAGGGATCGTCTCCATGTAAAAGACCACCGTCGCGACGCTGACCAAGGCCAGCATCGCGACCGTGCCGAAGCCCCAGAACATGTGCATGAGTCTCATGGCTCGTCCTTTCAATCGCTGTCTGTCACGATCGATGAGACGGCCCAGCAGGCCGGTTCCTTGGCGGCTGGTTTCTGATTCGCTTTGTGCCCGGTCGAAGGCGGCGCGGGCCAGGTTGATGGCCGCCTTGCGCGCGTTCTCTTCGGCCGGCGGGATGGCCTCGGCGCTCAGGATCTCCTTCAGGCGTGCGTCATCCATGATGGCGTTCCTTCTCGCGCTGGGATTCCTTCCGGGGGATTTCCTCCCCCAGCTCGCGCAGCGGCTGCAGCTTCTTGCGTGCCTCGTGGATGTACCAGGACACCGTGCTCTCCTGGCAAGTCATGGCCGTGGCGGCTTCGCGATGGCTGAGGCCCTCGCCGAAGACCAGGAAGAGCGCCTCGCGCTCGCGTTCGGATAGCGTGCGGATGTGGTCGAGCACCTGGCGGGCGTAGACCTTCTGCTCGGCGATCGGGCAATCGGCGACGGGGGACTCTGCCTGCTCAGGATCCAAGCCGTCGCCGGCCCCGGCGCCCCCTTGGCGGGCCCGGCTGCGTGCCCAGTCCTTGGCGATGTTGATGACCAGTGGGTAGAGCCAGGTCGCGAAGGCGCAGTCGAAGCGAAAGGAGCCGATAGAATTGGCGAGCCGGATGCAGGCACTCTGGGTAATGTCCTGCGCATCCGCGCGATTTCCGCACCATCTGTAGGCCATGCGATACATCGTGTCGTAGTGGAGGCGCAGCAGCGCCTCGAAGGCAGCGCCGTCGCCCCTCTGCGCGCGTTGGATCAGTTCTGTCTCGGACGCTTCCGTCATCCGGCCCTTCCGGCACCC
>JASJAL010000347.1 GCA_030067055.1 Kiloniellales bacterium
TCCGATGTCAAGTTCGACGGAGAGGTTCTTGGGGTCAAAGGGCAAAGGCCTGCGCGCCCTGGGCGCCGCGGCCTTGCTTTTACTGGTCGCCGCTTGCTCCTCTTCCGAGGAAGAGGAAATCAACTACGTCGAGCGCCCGGTCGACGATCTCTACAACGAGGCCATGGACACCCTCCAGAGCGGCAGCAACCAGAGGGCGGCCAAGCTTTTCGACGAGGTCGACCGACAGCATCCCTACTCGCCTTGGGCCGCCAAGGCTCAGCTGATGTCGGCCTACGCCTACTACCTCGAGAACCAGTACGCCGAGGCGATTTCCGGCCTCGACCGCTTCATTCAGCTGCATCCGGGCAACCCCGATGTGGCCTATGCCTACTACCTGAAGGCGCTGTCCTACTACGAGCAGATTTCCGACGTCGGCCGCGACCAGAGGATGACCCGCCTGGCCCTGGAATCCCTGGAGGAGCTCACGCGACGCTTCCCCGAGAGCAAGTACACCCGCGACGCCCAGTTGAAGGTCGACCTGACCCGGGACCACCTGGCAGGCAAGGAGATGTCCGTGGGCCGCTTCTACCAGACGCGGGGCCACTATCTCTCGGCCATTAACAGATTCCGAGTGGTCGTCGAGCTATATGAGACCACGTCGCACACACCCGAGGCCCTGCATCGCCTGGTCGAGTGCTACCTGGCCCTCGGCATCCTCATCGAGGCGCAGGAGACCGCCGCCGTCCTCGGCTACAACTATCCGGGAAGCGAATGGTACCAGGACAGCTACGGCCTTCTCACGGCGGCGGGCCTCGCGGCTCAATAGCCCGGCGCGGACCTGGCAGCCGCCTGCCCCGACACCGCGTGACCAACTGAGACGCCCCAAACGAGACGCTCATGCTCGTCAACCTTTCGATCCGGGATGTCGTTCTCATCGACAAGCTGGATCTCTCCTTCCATGGCGGGCTTTGCGTCCTGACAGGCGAGACCGGCGCCGGTAAGTCGATTCTCCTCGACGCCTTGGGCTTGGCACTGGGCAGCCGGGCCGACTCCGGCCTGCTGCGGCCCGGGAGCCAACAGGCGACGGTCACTGCGGCCTTCGACATCACCGACACCACGGAGCTCGCCGAGGTCCTGTCCGAGCATGGCCTGGCGGCCGAGGATGGGCTTCTGGTGTTGCGCCGCAACCTGGGTGCAGACGGCCGCAGCCGAGCCTTCGTGAACGACCAGCCGGTCTCGGTCAGCCTGCTCCGCCGCCTGGGCGAAAGTCTGGTCGAGGTTCACGGCCACTTCGAGCAACGCGGCCTGCTGGATGCCGGCACCCATCGCGAGCTGCTGGATGCCTCCGGCGGCCTCGAAGCGGCGGCGCTGGGGGTTGCCACCGCCTGGCAGGCCTGGCGCGACGCCGGAGAGGTCGAGCGGCAGGCGGAGGCTGAGCTGATCCAGGCCCGGCAAGACGAGGACTTCCTGCGCCACGCCGTCACCGAACTGGAATCTCTCGATCCCCGAATCGGCGAGGAGGCCGCCCTGGCCGAGGAGCGCGCCTTCCTGCAGCACGGCGAGCAACTGACCGCGGCCGTCGACCAGGCCTTCGCCGCGCTCAACGGCAAGGAGGGCCAGCCCGGGGCCGAGGAAGCCGTTGGCAGCGCTCTGAGCGCCCTGGAGCGGGTGGTCGACAAGGCCGGAGGCCGTCTGGACGAGGTCATCGCCGGCCTGCACCGCTCGGCGGCCGAGCTGCGCGACGTCACCGCCGGCCTGCAATCGCTGTCCAGCAACCTGGAGCTGGATCCGCAGCGCCTGGAGCAAGTCGACGAGCGTTTCTTCGCGCTGAAGGACGTCGCCCGCAAGCACGGAGTCGAGGTCGACGAGCTGCTGCCCCTGCGAGACGACCTGGCCGGAAAGCTGGAACGCCTGGACACCGGCGAGGAGCGCCTGGCCGTGCTGGCCGCCGCGACGGCGGCGGCACGCGAGGCCTATCTTGCCGCCGCCGGCTCGCTCAGCCGACAGCGTGCGGATTCCGCCGCCGGGCTTGACCGGGCTGTGATGGAGGAGCTGCCGCCGCTCAAGCTGGACAAGGCCGCCTTCACCACCCGCCTGGAGCGCTTGGAAGAGGATGCCTGGGGCCCCAACGGCCTGGAGCGGGTGGTTTTCGAGGTAGCGACCAATCCCGGCTCCCGGCCGGGCCCGATCGGCAAGATCGCCTCGGCCGGCGAGCTGTCCCGTTTCCTGCTGGCGCTCAAGGTCGTGCTGGCCCGGGTCAGCCCGCGGCGCAGCCTGATCTTCGACGAGGTCGACAGCGGCATCGGCGGCGCCACGGCGGCCGCGGTGGGCCAGCGTCTGGCGCGCCTGGCCGCCGACCGCCAGGTCCTGGTGGTCACCCACAGCCCCCAGGTCGCAGCGGTCGGCAATCATCACCTGCGCGTCCGCAAGGACAGCCATGGCGAGGTCGTGGCGACCGAGGTGGCGGAGCTGGCCGCCCAGGACCGCCGGGAGGAGATCGCCCGCATGCTTTCGGGCGAGCAGGTGACCGAAGAAGCACGGGCAGCGGCGGATCGCCTGATGGGAGCCGCCTAGATCAAGTTCGGCTCAGATTGAGTCAATCTGAGCCGTGAATCTTGATCTACTTGAATAAGTTAGAGCATGATTCACGCATTACACCGATGCGGTGTGATGCGATCATGCTCTGGCCCAAGATTCGGCCGAGGGGAGCGGCCCAGCATCCAAGACATGACCGAGAAATTCGACAAGATCCCGGTTGACGACCTGACCGAGGCGCAGGCCGCGGCCGAGCTGGCGCGCCTGGCGAAAGAGATCGGCCGCCACGACAAGCTCTACTATCAGCAGGACGAGCCCGAGATCTCGGACGCCGACTACGACGCCCTGCGCCGGCGCAACGATGAGATCGAAACGCGCTTTCCCGCCCTGGTCCGGGAAGACAGTCCAAGCCGGAACGTCGGCGCGGCACCCGCGACCGGCTTCGCCAAGGTGACCCACCGGGTGCCGATGCTGTCGCTGTCCAATGCCTTCACGGCCGAGGACGTCGCCGACTTCCTGGCGCGCATCCGCCGCTTTCTCGGCCTCGAGAACAGCGCCGCCGTCGACGTCGTGGCCGAGGCCAAGATCGACGGCCTATCCATGTCCCTGCTCTACGAGGACGGCCGCCTGGTCACCGGCGCCACCCGCGGCGACGGTGCAGTCGGCGAGGACGTCACGGCCAATGTCCGGACCATCAAGGGCCTGCCGGAAACCCTGAATGGCGCGGCACCCAGCGTGATCGAGGTGCGCGGCGAGGTCTTCATGCGCCGCGACGACTTCCACGATCTCAACGCCCGCCTGGCCGAAGCCGAAAAGGCGAAGACCTTCAAGAATCCGCGAAACGCGGCGGCAGGCTCCCTGCGCCAGAAGGATCCCAGGATCACCGCCGAGCGGCCGCTGCATTTCCTGGCCTACGCCTGGGGCGAGACCTCCGAGCCCCTGGGCGAGACCCAGTGGCAGGTCCGCGACCGCCTGGCCGCCTGGGGCTTCGAGATCAACGAGCCGGCCCGGCTTTGCCACGGCCTGGACGAGATCCTGGAGTTCTACGACTGGATCCAGGGCGAGCGGGCGGAGCTGCCCCACGACATCGATGGCATCGTCTACAAGGTCGACCGACTGGACTGGCAGGAGCGCCTGGGCTTTGCCAGCCGGGCGCCGCGCTGGGCAACCGCCCACAAGTTCCCGGCCGAGCAGGCCGAGACCCTGCTTCACGAGATCTCCATCCAGGTCGGCCGCACCGGCGCGCTGACCCCGGTCGCCAACCTCGAGCCGATCACGGTCGGCGGCGTGGTCGTGTCGCGGGCGACCCTGCACAACGAGGACGAGATCAAGCGCAAGGACATCCGCGAGGGCGACCACGTCATCATCCAGCGCGCCGGCGACGTGATCCCCCAGGTGGTCTCGGTGGTCGAGGCCAAGCGGCCGAAGGGCAGCAAGCCCTTCGTCTTCCCCACCACCTGTCCCTGCCCGCTCGCGACCCCGGTGGTGCGTCCCGAGGGCGAAGCCGTGGCGCGTTGCAGCGGCGGGCTGGACTGCCCCTACCAGCAGGTCCGCCGCCTGATGCATTTCGTCAGCCGCGACGCCTTCGACATCGAGGGTCTGGGCGTGGAAAACATCCAGGAGTTCTGGGACGCCGGACTGATCAAGACCCCGGCAGACATCTTCCGACTGAAGGACAGCCGCGAAACGATCCTGGAACGGGAGCGCTGGGCCGAGCAGTCGGTCGCCAACCTGCTCCAGGCCATCGAAGACCGGCGCCACATCGGCCTCGACCGCTTCATCTATGCCCTTGGCATCCGCCAAGTCGGCCAGTCCACCGGCAAGCTTCTCGCCCGCAGCTACGGCGAGCTCGACGCCTGGCAGGCGGCGATGATCCAGGCCGCCGAGGAGCGCGCCGCCGCACCCGAAGCCAAGAAGCCGGCCGAGGTCGGCGAGGCCTATGCCGAGCTCTGCAACATCGAGGGCATCGGCATGAGCATGGCCGACGACATCGGCGACTTCTTCCGGGACCCACAGCACAGGGCCATGGTCGAGGACCTGGCGGGCGAGCTGGAGGTCGAGGCGATCGCCGCGGCCGCGACCGATTCACCCGTCGCCGGCAAGACCGTGGTCTTCACCGGCACCCTGGAAACCATGACCCGCAGCGAGGCGAAGGCCCGCGCCGAATCCCTGGGCGCCAAGGTCTCGGGCTCGGTCTCCAAGAAGACCGACATCGTCGTGGCCGGCCCCGGCGCCGGCTCCAAGGCCAAAAAGGCGGCCGAGCTGGGCATCGAGACCCTGAGCGAAGAGGAATGGCTGGAGAAGATCGGCGGAGGCGTTTAGAGGTTTCCGCCTGATGTTACATCCGCTCCTCTGTCATCGCCGGAGCGCGTAGGCGCGGCGCGGCGATCCATCGAGTTGCGGCAATCATGGATGCCCGGATCAAGTCCGGGCATGACAGCTGGCGATTTGGAAAGACCAAGATGAGTGACGCGAAAAGCACCCAAGCCGAAACCGGCGACACCCCGGCCCCGGTCACCCTGGCCGAGATCGAGGCGGCGGCGGAGCGGATCCGGGGCGCGGTCAGGCGGACTCCGAGCCTCGCGGTCGAGCCGCTGAAGGACTCCCTGCCGCTCGGCGAGCTGGTCCTGAAGCTGGAATGCCTGCAGGTCACCGGGTCCTTCAAGGCGCGCGGTGCCAGCAACACGCTCTTCAGCCTGCCCGAGAAGGAAGTCGAACGCGGCATCATAACCGCCTCCGGCGGCAACCACGGCCTGGCCGTGGCCTACGCAGGCTGGCGCGCCGGGACCCGGGCGGTGATCTACCTGCCCGCCTCCACGCCGGAAGCCAAGGCCGAAAAGCTGAAGGCCTGGGGCGCGGAGGTCGTGGTCGAGGGTGCGGTCTGGGACGATGCCAAGGATGCCGCCCTGAAGACCGCCGAGGCGGAAGGCCTGACTTTCATCCATCCCTTCGACGATCCCCGGGTCATCGCCGGCCAGGGCACGGTCGGGATCGAAATCCTGGAGGACGACCCGGGCCTGGACTATCTCTTCGTCGCGATCGGCGGCGGCGGCCTGATCTCGGGCGTGGCGACGGCGGTCAAAGAGCTCAAGCCCTCGATCACCGTGATCGGGGTCGAGCCCTTCGGCGCGCCGACCTTGAAAGAGAGCCTCGCCGCCGGGCAGCTCGTCACCCTGCCGGAGATCGCCACCGCGGCCGGCACCCTGGCGCCGCGCCGCTCGGCCGAGATGAACCTGGAGATCATCGGCCGGACCGTCGACGAGATCGTCCTGGTCAGCGACGAGGAGATGGCCGTTGCCGCCCGCGCCCTCTGGTTCGAGCTGGGCATCGCGGCCGAGCTCTCGGGCGCCGCGGGCCTGGCCGCGATCCAGCAGGCCCGCTATCCCCTGCCGGCGGACGCCCGCGTCGGGGCCCTGGTCTGCGGCGCCGGAACCGACGGGATCGCATAAGGGGCCGACTCGCCCTACACTGATAGCGGAGGCCGCCTCCCGTGCGGGGCCGCCATCGCGAGACCGAAAGCGACCATGCCGGAAGCCATGCAAGAACCGGCGGCGACGCCGGAGCCGCCGCACCTGAAGGGCCTGAACCCGGAGCAGCGCCAGGCGATCGAGAGCCTGGACGGCCCGGTGCTGGTCCTGGCCGGCGCCGGCACCGGCAAGACCCGGGTCCTGAC
>JASJAL010000348.1 GCA_030067055.1 Kiloniellales bacterium
CTTCTCGCCGACGCCGATGATCATGCCGCCGATGATCGCGCCGGGCACCGAGGTGAAGCCGCCGAGAATCAGCACCGGCAGGGCCTTAAGCGCCAGGATCGCGAGGCTGAAGCCGGCCTGGGCCTGGGCGCCCCACATGATGCCGGCAAAGATCGCGACGAAGCCGGACAGCGACCAGACCACGACCCAGATCACCCGCAGCGGAATGCCGACCGAGAGCGCTGCCTGGTTGTCGTCGGCGACCGCGCGCAGCGCCCGGCCCATGGCGGTACGGTTGAGGAACAGGATGATGGCGAAGACCATCAGCGCGCCGAAGATGGTCGCCGTCATGTCCAGCTCGTAGATCCGCACCGGCTTGACGAAGGTGTCGCCGAGGATCCGGATCTTGCCGTCCGGGATCAGCAGGGCGTCGGTCGGCACCGGCTTGGGATCGGCGCCGAAGATCGTCTGGCCGAAGCCTTCCAGGAAGAAAGCCAGGCCGATGGTCGCCATGAAGAGAATGATCCCTTCCTGGTTGACCAGCGGTCGCAGGACCAGGCGCTCGATGGAGAAGGCCATGGCGATCATGACCAGGATCGCCCCGCCGATCGCCAGGATCGCCGGCACCCCGGCGTCGATCAGGCTGACGACGGTCAGGCCGGCGAAGACCACCATGATGCCCTGGGCGAAGTTGAAGACCCCCGAGGCCTTGAAGATCAGCACGAAGCCCAGGGCGATCAGGGAGTACATCACGCCGGCGCTGAGGCCCTGGATGACGATCTGGATCAGCTTGTCCGGGCGCTCGCCGAAGGCGATGAAGGGATCGATGAAGAGCCCGCCGAAGAATCCCATGACCGCGGCGATGATGTCCGGCGATGTCGCTTCCATCTCTGCTCTTGCGCCTCCCCCGTTCCCGCCGCCCTGATCTCCGCTCCGGCCCGCGCCTCAGGCGTGGCTGACGCCCAGATAGGCGTCGATCACGTCCTGGTTGCTGCGCACCTCGTCGGGCGTGCCGTCGGCGATCTTGCGGCCGTAGTCGAGCACGACCACCCGGTCGGAAATGTCCATGACCACGCCCATGTCGTGCTCGATCAGCGCGATGGTGGTGCCGAACTCGTCGTTCACGTCGAGGACGAAGCGGCACATGTCCTCCTTTTCCTCGACGTTCATCCCGGCCATGGGCTCGTCCAGCAGCAGCAGGTCCGGCTCCATGGCCAGGGCGCGGCCGAGCTCGACCCGTTTTTGCAGGCCGTAGGGCAGGCGGCCCACCGGCGTCTTGCGGATCGCCTGGATCTCCAGGAAATCGATGATCCGCTCGGCCGCCTCCCGGTGCTCGATCTCCTCGGCCTTGGCCGGCCCCCAGTGCAGCGCCTGCCAGAGGAAGTTCCGCCGCATGCGCAGCAGGCGGCCGGTCATGATGTTGTCCAGCGTCGACATGCCCTTGAACAGGGCGATGTTCTGGAAGGTCCGGGCGATGCCGTTCTTGGCCGCCTCGTGCGGGCGCATGGCGGCGCGCACGTTGCCCTTGTAAGTGATGCTGCCTTCCTGGGGCAGGTAGAAGCCGTTGATGCAGTTCAGCATCGAGGACTTGCCGGCGCCGTTGGGTCCGATGATCGCGCGGATCTCGCCCTTGCGGATGTCGAAGGAGATTCCGGACAGGGCCTTCACACCGCCGAAGGACAGCGAGATGTTGCTGACGTCGAGCAGGGTCTCGTTGAAGATGCGCGGCGCGTGCATCGCTTCCGCCCGCGTCCCTCAGCCGGCCTTCTGCATCGGCGCGTAGGTCTCGGCCGTCTCGATCCGCAGATCCGCCGAGAGCTCGCCCTTGCGGCCGTCCTCGAAGGTGACCTCGGTCGAGATGAAGGCGTGGTCGACATCGGAATAGAGCGCCGCGATCAGGGGCTCATAGCGCTCGGCGACGATGCGTCGGCGCACCTTGCGGGTGCGGGTCAGCTCGCCGTCGTCGGCGTCCAGCTCCTTGTGCAGGATCAGGAAGCGATGGACCTGCGAGGCGGCGAGCATGGGATCTGCCGCCAGGTCGCGATTCACCTGCTCGACGTGATTCTTGATGGTCTCGTAAACCTGCGGGTTGGCGGCCAGTTCCTGGTAGCTGGCGTAGGCCACGTTGTTGCGTTCGGCCCAGCTGCCGACCGCCTCGAGGTCGATGTTGAGGAACGCCGTCACGCGGTCCCGATCCTGGCCGAAGGCGACGGCTTCCTTGACGTTGGGGAAGAACTTCAGCTTGTTCTCGATGTACTTGGGCGCGAAGAGGCTGCCGTCGGTCAGCTTGCCGACGTCCTTGGCGCGGTCGATGATCTTCAGGTGACCGTCGTCCCCGAAGAAGCCGGCGTCCCCGGTGTGCACCCATCCTTCGGCCGTCTTGGTCTCGGCGGTGGCCTCGGGGTTCTTGAAGTACTCGATGAAGACGCCCGGCGACTTGAACAGGACCTCGCCGTTGTCGTCGATCTTGATCTCGACCTCGGGTGCGGGCGGCCCGACGGTGTCGGCCTTGATCTCGCCGTCCGGCTGCAGGGTGACGAAGACGCTGGCCTCGGTCATGCCGTAGAGCTGCTTCAGGTTGATCCCCAGCGAGCGGTAGAACTGGAAGATGTCCGGCCCGATCGCCTCGCCCGCGGTATAGGCGATGCGGATCCGGCTGAATCCCAGCGTGTTCTTCAGCGGGCCGTAGACCAGCACCTCGCCCAGCTTGTACAGCAGGCGATCCAGCGGCGGCACCGGCTGGCCGTCGAGCAGCTGCGGCCCGACCCGGCGGGCCAGGCCCATGAAGTAGTGGAACAGCTTGCGCTTGATCCAGCTGGCATCCTCCATGCGGATCATCACCGTGGTCAGGATGTTCTCGAAGATCCGCGGCGGCGCGAAGAAGAAGGTCGGGCCGAGTTCCCAGAGGTCGTGCATCACCGTCGCGCTGGACTCCGGACAGCTGACGCAGAACCCGGCGCAGTAGCTCTGGCCGTAGGAAAAGATGTGGTCGCCGACCCAGGCCATGGGCAAATAGGCCAGCATTTCCTCGTCCGCCCTGAGGCCGTCGAAGTCGACCGCGTTCTGGGCGGTTCGAATGACGTTCTCGAAAGAGAGCACCACCCCTTTGGGCTGCCCCGTCGTACCGGAGGTGTAGAGGATGATGGAGACGTCCTGCGCCCTGCCCTTCGCGACTTGGGACGCGAAGAAGTCCGGATGCGCCTGGTCGTATTCGTCGCCGCGGGCCAGGAGATCATCGTAGGCGGTCAGGAAACTCTGGTTGTAGTGGCGCAAGCCCCGGGAGTCGTCGTAGATGATCCTCTCGAGCCCGGGATTCCTGTCCTTGACCTCCAGCAGCTTGTCGACCTGCTCCTGGTCCTCGACCAGGGCGAAACGAGCCTCGGCGTGGCCCAGGACGAAGGCTGTCTCCTCGGCGACCGAGTCCTGATAGACCGGAACTGGAACGGCGCCGACCGACTGGGCCGCGACCATGGTCCAATAGAGCCGCGGTCGGTTATCGCCGATGATCGCGACCTTGTCGCCGCGCTGCAGTCCCAGGGCCACCAGGCCGCACGCCAGTCTGCGCACTTCCTTCTCGACCTCGGACCAGGTCCAGGCCTGCCAGATTCCGAGGTCCTTCTCGCGCATTGCCGGCTGGTCGCCGCGCTCGCGCGCATTCCTCAGCAGCAGCTTCGGAAAGGTGTCCTCGTCGTGGCTGTCGGGGCTCCGAGCCTCCGAGCGCTGCTCGGCCATCAATCGTGCCTCCAGGACGCACCGGCGGAGGATCGCCGAGGACGGCTAGGAGCTCGCGGAGCCGGATTGAGCGCAATGCGAATGGGCGCAGCCACCGCTGCCATCGAATAGGCCTCCCTGCACCGGTTCTTGTTGAATTTCGCAGTGTTTGCCGGCCGATCCTGTGTAAGGCAATCGCCCTTGCAAGGCAACGGCAATCCCGCAGTCCGCAAGTGGTCTTGGCGCCGGGCCTCGGTGTCTTCTCGGGCAGTACTGTGCCGATCGAGACGGGGCTTAGCGGGATCCTTAACGATCCCTCCTATCGTCTCGGTATCGCGGCGTATCGAGACGTGCGGCCGTCGGGCCGCGTTCGATATATCGGGCTTTGGCAGCGGATCCGATGCAAAGAGCGGCAAGGCGGGCAAGAGGCCCGGCGCGAACGTACATATTTGTTTACGTGCTGGCAGCGACCCTGGCGGCTTTCCGGCCGGGCTCGGCCGAGGACCGACTGACCATCCCCTTTGCGCCGGAGATCGGGGTCGAGCGCCACTACGAGATCCTTCGCAGCCGGCAGCGCAGCGACGGCCAGAGGCTGGAGCGGATCCTCGAGGCCAGAAGCCGGGCCGTGCTGACCCCGCTGTCGCGGAACCCGGACGGCTACCTCTACCGCTTCATGATCACGGAGACCGAGGCGACGGCGCCAGGCTCGACCAAGCCCGGGCTGGAGCGTCTCCTGAGCCGGCTCGCCGCGCTGACCACCGGCGTCGCCCTGGTCTATCAGGCCGACGCCCTGGGCGCTCCCCGGAGGCTGGTCAACACGCGCGAGGTGCGCCAGGCCTTGCGCGGCATGTTGAGCGAGCTGCAGGTCCTGGTCCGCAGCCTGACCCAAGCCGGCGTGATCTCGCAGGTCGAGCGCCCCAACATCGAGGCCAATGTCCGCAACATCCTCGGGACCCTGGCCACGCTGTCCGATGAAGAGCTGAGCCGCAACGTCCTCAAGGAGGCCGGCCTGCTCTTCGCCGCCGGCGGTCACGATCTCCCGCTCGGCCGCCTGGAGCCCTTCGCGCCGGCTCCCGCAGCGTCCGGAATCGTGGAGTTCACGGCGGCCGAGGGCCGGCGCGGCATCACCTCGCTGCTCGAAGCCGAGCGGCAAGCCGTGGTCGAGCTCCGTATCGCTTACGACCGCCCTGAGCTCGGCGCCGCGGTCGCGCAACTCGTGGAGCGGCTGGTCGAAAGCAATGGGAAGAATCGAGATGCGGCATCGCCGAGCCCGGCCTCCTTTCGGGTGACGGAGTCGAGTCGCTACCTTGTCGACCTGCGCAACGGTCAGCCGATCGCCCTGCGCCATCGGAGGACCGTGGCCTTCGGCGAGCGACGCCTGGTCGAGGTGACTCGGATCGGCCGAGTCCGGCCCTGAGTCGCGGTGCCGTGCCGCATCGCGCTGGCTGGTCTCGCGATCCGGCAGGCCGCAGGATCTGGACAGACGCCGCCGTCTGATCCATCTTGCGGTGCAGCAAAGGGCCCAAGCCGCCAGGATGGCCGAAGCGAGGCGTCTCCGGCGATTTCCTTCTTCTCGTACCGCACCGAAGGAAGTCGGGGCTGCGCCGAAGGCTACACAAGGGCCCGCAGGAGAGATCAACCGAGAATTGGGAGGACCAGGGCCGTGACCGCCGGGACCGATACCCTGAAGACGCGCCGGACGCTGAGCGTCGGCGGCAAAGACTACGACTACTACAGCCTGAAGGCCGCCGAGGAAGCCGGCCTGGGCGACCTGTCTCGACTGCCCTTCTCCCTGAAGGTCCTGCTGGAGAACCTGCTGCGCTACGAGGACGGCCGCTCGGTCACGGTCGAGGACATCAAGGCCCTGGCCGGCTGGACCAAAGAGCGCCGGGCCAACCGCGAGATCGCCTACCGCCCGGCCCGGGTCCTGATGCAGGACTTCACCGGCGTGCCGGCGGTGGTCGACCTGGCCTCGATGCGCAACGCCATGGAAGAGCTGGGCGGCGATCCGCGGCTGATCAACCCGCTGTCGCCGGTCGACCTGGTGATCGACCACTCGGTCATGGTCGACCACTTCGGCGGCAAGGACTCCTTCCGGAAAAACGTCGAGATGGAGTTCGAGCGCAACGGCGAGCGCTATTCCTTCCTGCGCTGGGGCCAGACCGCCTTCGACAACTTCCGCGTCGTGCCGCCGGGCACCGGCATTTGCCACCAGGTGAACCTGGAATACCTGTCCCAGGTTGTCTGGACCAAGCAGGAGAACGGCAAGACCGTCGCCTATCCCGACACCCTGGTCGGCACCGACAGCCACACCACCATGGTGAACGGCCTGGCGGTCCTGGGCTGGGGCGTCGGCGGCATCGAAGCCGAGGCCGCGATGCTGGGCCAGCCGGTCACCATGCTGATTCCCGAGGTGGTCGGCTTCAAGCTGAACGGCGCGCTGAAGGAAGGCGCGACGGCGACCGACCTGGTCCTGACCGTGACCCAGATGCT
>JASJAL010000349.1 GCA_030067055.1 Kiloniellales bacterium
TTCACGCCGCACGCGCCTGGGCGTGGGCCCGTTCCCACTCACCGATGTACTCTCGGGTGAGCGGGACCGCATCGACCGACTTTGCGAGCCGTATTTGTGCGACCATGCGACCCTCCCGTCGGAACGACATTTCGCAGGCGACCTCAGGCTTGAGGCCAACTCGGAGCGGCCATTTTTAGAAAGGTAGCGTTGGAAGGGAGCCTTCTAGTGGGTTTCCTCACCGTCGACGCGTTGGGCCACTTCGGGCCGGGTCAGAAGACCCCACATCTCCTTGTTGTCGCTATAGAACCGAACGGCGCCAACGCGCACCAGGATCTGGCGGAGTGAATCCTCGTCCAGATCGTACCCGCCTATGCGGCGCTTGATGTGGCTGAAGGATCTCATGGACCACTTTTCGCGTTCCAGCAGTCGACGGGCCACGTTTTCGGCCATGAATCGCGCGCGGGTGTCGTCTTCCCATTTCTGGACATCGTGACGAAGCTTCCGCTGCTGCATCACGAAACCGATGACCGCGACCAAGGCCGCCACGACCGCGGAAATGATCGCTGACGTGATATTCGGATCCTGCATAGGTCCCCTCCCTGGCAGACCGCCCCAGGTTATCAGCTTCCCGGGCTCGATGTGACACCGCTCGGCGCCGCGCGGCCGCTTCCTGCTGCTGGCCCCGAGCGCCGGCGCTCAGGCGAAGTCGGTCCGGGCCTGGGCCACCAGGTCGCGCATGTCCATGCTTCCGCTGGCGCCGTTGTTGGCGCTGGTCTGCCAAGACTGCACCGCAACCGCACGAGGACCGACGTCGCCGGCCCAGAAGCCGAAGATCGGCCCGCCAGACTGACCGACGAAGACATCCGCCTGGTGCAGGATAGACTGGGCAGGCGCGTCCGTGCCGTCGATCTGGAACCCGCCCTGCCAGGTCGGTCGCTGGCCGCTGTTGAGATCGGCCGGATAGCCCATGTGCGACCAGACGGCGAGGCTGTCCCAGGCATCGTCGTAGCCACGCGCACCCATCCAGCCCGTCGTCTCGCCATGGCGCCGGTCGAGCACGACCACGACATAGTCGAAGTCGCCCTCGGCGCCGGTGATGAAGCCGTCGCCGTCTTCCTGAAGGTACCAGTAGACATGAATGCCGTAGGACTCTCCGAAGGGTGCCCCGCCGTCGTAATAGGACGGCGTGAAGCGAACCCAGTCCGCAGCGAAACCCGGCGGCGCGGTCCAGTCGATGACGTGGCTCACGGTCAGCATGTGACGCGGACCGATCATCACCCCAGAGGCGGAGCCGCGGTTGGTTTCCACCAGGCCGATCGTCGACCAGGGATAGCTGGTGTCGCGGAAGGCGCGGCGGTCGTCCGCGTTGAAGATCGTGGTGGCCACCCGCGGCTCGGGCTCGCCGGCGCGGATCCGCTTCACGCTGCGCACGCGCTCTCGCGGCACGGCGTTGACGCCGAGATGCTCGGGCACGAAGCCGGTCAGGTACTTGGCCAGCTCCTTCTCGTTCGTCCGGCGCTGCTCGATCCGGCTGGCCTCGCCGCGCATCGCGGGCGGCACGGCCCGTCCACCGGCCCGCACCCCGTCGACCTCGACGACGACCTCCCAGCCGAAGTTGCCGTCGCTTCTTTCGTAGGGCTCGAGCCGGGTCTTGACCACGGGCTCCTTCTCGGCGGCGATGTGGAAGCGCCGTTCTATGGCGACAGGTTTGTCCTTTGCCGGGCCGCGGGCTTTGAAGTGGCGGTCGAGCTCCGCCATCGGAATCGGTGAATCTGAGCGTTCGGACTTGGTGGCCATGGGACAGTCTCCACTTATTCCCTTTCGCGAGGTTCGTAGTACGAAGGAGCCGCTGCGGAGACGGCGAGGCGGTGCCGCGGAGCCGACTCCCCAGCCTATCTTGCCTGGCCCGTGGGGGTGCGACGTGGGAAATGACACATCCATCCTGCAAAGATCGCAGTAGTCGCGGACCGACGCCTTCGGCGCCCTCGCCGCTTCGCCCTATGACCGGGGGAAAAGGCGGGGGGTCAGAAGTCGCCGTAGTCGGGACTCCAGTTCCGAAGCTGAAGCTCGCCGGCGTCGCAGGGCGGGCGCAGCCGCTCTGTCGCGGGCCGCAAGAGGCGGGCCGGCGGGGCTCGGCCGGCGATCTCCAGCAGCATCTTGCGCAGGATGGCGCGGCCGAAATCGCCGAATCCGTCCGCAACCACGACGAAGGCGTTCTGCCCGCCGATGACGCAGTCCTCGTAGTAGAGGTCAAGGTTGGGCAAAGGCGGATAGCCGTAGCGGCCCGGACGACCATTGATGATGGCCAGACCGTTGATGACGATGTCCTTCGCCAGGGCCCGGTCGCGGGCCTCGACCACGTAGTCGCCCCGGTTGTTGGGACCGTCGCCGGAAATATCGATCACACGCCGTGTGCCGCGAAAGCCGTTGGTCTCGAACTTCAGGGCCGCAAAGTCGATCGCGGTGCTGATCGAGGTCCAGAGCTCAGTCGTGACGGCCGCTCGCTCGAGCGCGTCGGCAAAGGCGGCGGCGCTGCGCGCGTCCGAAATCTCCTGCCAGTCGACCACGCTGCGCTGGAAGAGGTCCCCGGCCCACTCCACATAGGTGACCGCAATGCGCCCGAGACGGCCCTGTTCGATCGCCTCGACGACGGTCGGGTGCCGAAGGGCCTGGAGATAGCCCTGGCGCTGCAGGACGGCTTCCTCGATGTCGATGCTGCCGGAAACGTCGACCGCAAGCACGAGTTCCAGGTCGACCGCGCGTTCCGCCGCGGCGCAGATGGCGGGCAGGAAGAAGCCGGCAAAGAGGGCGAGAACGAAGCGGCGCAGATGGCGGGCGCACCGCCCTGCGCCTCGCCCGCCCGCGCGCAGCAAAGCGGAACCGAGGCGCAGCCGCGATGCCCGGACGCGAGGCCGGCAGACTCGAACGCCCCACAACGGTGACCCGATGTGGGGCGTTTCGGCCATCTCAGCGATAGAAAACCGTCAGGCCGGGTCCGGCCAGACGAAATCGGGGCGCAAGCCCGCATAGACGGGACGGCCGTCGTTCGGCTCCGGCACGCCGGTGGCCGGATCGTAGAAGGCGTGATAGGTCGCCGGTAGGCTCGCCGGGTCGTAGCCCATCAAGTTCGGCACGATCACACGGATCCGGCCTTGCTTGTCGTCCAGCATGATCGGCGTGCCGCAGGTCGCGCAGGTGCAGAGCTCCAGCGGACCGTCCGGGTTCTGGTCGTTGAAGGGCTGACGGTTCAGGCCGTCCAGGTTGTCGACGGCCACGTCGCCGTGCTTGAAGAACACCACATGGGTCGTGTCCTGACCGGTCACCCGCTTGCAGACCGAGCAGTGGCAGGTGTGGTTGTCGATCGGATCGTTGTCCGAATGCGTGTGGACGTGGTCGCACCCACCGGAATGCTTGTGTGACATGCTCTCCTCCCTTTCTTCGTTGTGGTCTTCTCGGTCGTTCAGGCACAGTCATCTACCACCACGGCGCGGCTGCCCTCGCCCGTGCGCCCCGGGTCGAACTCCCTGTCGATGGCGAAAAGCCTGCCTGTCTCGCCGTGGCCCTGCGCCGGCCATGGCCGGCGAGATCAGCGGCAAGTGTGGTGGTCTGCCTTCTTACGACGCCCAGCGGTTTCATGGGGAACGTTCTTCATCCGCTCGGAAACCGACAAGCCACGCAGTCTAGTCCAATCGGCGAAGGAAGTGAACCTGCTGTGGATGTCGGCGGCCGAGGGAACCGAGATTCGAATCTGGCCGGCCCGAGTCCGAACGGCTGGCTTCGAGGTCACCAGGTCTCGGTCAATCCGGATCGCCCGGTCGAACGGTTCGACCCGAGCGGGCCGCGGCCAGGATCGCCTCGATCACCTGGAGCGACCGCAAAGCCTCGCGCCCGGAGACCAGGGGTTCGGCTTTGCCGGCGATGATCTCGCAGAAATGGCGGAGCTGCAGGTCCAGGGGATCGTACCGCTCGACCTCGTAGGTCTCCAGGTCGAGCGGCCGCCACCAGCTGCGCTCGCCTTCCTGGGACCAGATCCGGCCGACCGGGATCTCAAGCGCGCCCCGGGTGCCGCCGATCAGGTAGCAGGCTTGTCCGGTCTCCGGATAGACCGGGTTCTCGGCGGCGGTCAGCTCCCAGCTCCAGGGCGCGACGATGCTGTCCGAAACGGTCACCGTCGCCAGGGCACCGCTCTCGAATCGAAGCAGGATGGCCGCCGTGTCCTCGACCTCGTGGCCGCGGGTCTCGTTGGAGTCGAAAGCCTGGACAGCAGTGACCTCGCCGAGGAGATAGCGTAGCAGATCGATATCGTGGATCAGGTTGATGAAGACCGGGCCCGCGCCCCGGCGAGTGCGCCAGGCGGCCTCGAAGTAGTCCTCGGGCTTGTAGAGCCAGCAGGCGGCCTGAACCGCGACGACCTCGCCGATAGCGCCACTGTCGATCCGCGCCTTGGCCGCCTGGATGATCGGGTTGTGGCGCCGGTGGTGACCGACCAGCAGGGGAATGCCAAGGCGCTCGGAGTCCTCGACCAAGCCGCGCGCGGCGCGCGCCTGGTCGGCGATCGGCTTCTCGATCAGCAAGGGAAGCCCGGCAGCGAGGCAGGCGAACCCGTGTTCGACATGCAGCTGATTGGGCGTCGCAATGATGACACCGTCGGGCGGGTCCGAGGCCAGCAGATCGCCGAGCGTCGGATGCCGTGTAAGGCCTTGCTCGGCGGCGAAGTCCGCCGCGGCAGGATCCGGATCGACGATGCAGGCGATGGAAGCCAGCCCCGACCTCTGAAGGGTTTCGATGTGGCGCTTGCCGACCAGCCCGGCCCCGACGACGGCGATGCGAAACGGTTGTACTGGAATCTGTCTTTCCCTTCGCTAAGCAAGCAAGGCGCGACCGGTTGCCTTCGAGCCCGGCAACTAGGAGTCCGGCACGGCTTCGATCACCGCCGCAAGGCCCTGTCTCATGTGCTCCTTGATGTGCGCGAGCATCTCTTCGAGGCTGTCTTCGGAGGCGATCCTCAGATACTCGCTGGTCATGTGCCTGAACTCGCCGTGCGAGCCGTGCATTCTGTGATGCAGCGACAGATAGATCTGAACCAAGGGGATCAGCCGGTTCCAGTGAGACATCAACAACGCGTGATCGGTCAACTCGTAGACCCAGGAGTGGAATCTCGTTTCGCATTCGATCGCCGTCGCCTGATCCCCATGCGCTTGAGCCGAGACGATCTGATCGTAGCGGCTCTTTAGGTCACTCAGCGACTCGGGCGTGCGCTTGTCCCAGGCCAGCGTGAATGCGAATTGCTCCAGGGCCGTTCGCATCGAGTAGATCTCCTGAAGATCGGTCAGGCTGACCGTCCTGACGAACAGGCCCTTGTAGGGCCGACTGACAAGAATTCCGGTGTCGACGAGTTCCCGGATCGCTTCGCGCAGCGGGGCCCGGCTGACCTTGAGCTGGGCCGCCAGGTCGTTCTCGGTCAGCCGTTCACCCGGGGCGAAGTGACCGCCGGTCACCATGCCGTGCAGCTGCCTGGCGACCTGCGCACGGAGAGTTCCGTCTTCGACCGGGCGAAGCTTGGCGCTGTAGCTGTTCATAAGCCCTGCCGGATGTCTTGCTCGATCAAGGCCTTGTAGAGCTCCCGGATGCGCAGGAATAGCGGGCCCGGTTTGCCTCCGCCGATTTCGCGGCCGTCGATTTCGTAGACGGGTGTCTGTGCACCGAAGGTCCCGGTCAAGAAGGCTTCGTCGGCAGCGTAGGCGTCGACCAGGGAATAGTTACGCTCGAACACCGGGATCTCCTGCGCGCGGCAGAGCTCAATCACCTTGCGCCGGGTGATTCCGTTCAGGCAGTAGTCCCCCGTCGAGGTCCAAACCTCGCCCTTGCGAACGATGAAGAAGTTGCAGGCGTTCGTGGTGTTCACGAATCCGAAGGGGTCGAGCATCAACGCCTCGTCGGCGCCGGCCTGCAGCGCGTGATTGAGCGCGATGATGCAGTTCAGCTTGGAGTGGGAATTGAGCTTGGCGTCCTGAGTGAGCGGCAGGCCGCGGTGATGCGGGACGGTATGGAGTCGAATGCCCCGGTCGATAACGTCGCCGCTCGGTTGCGAGTGCTCGGCGATGATGACGAGGGTCGAGCCAAAGACGCTGAGATGGGGATGCTGGAAGGGTTTGCGCTTTCGCCCGCGAGTCACCATCAGGCGGATGTGCA
>JASJAL010000350.1 GCA_030067055.1 Kiloniellales bacterium
GGCTCTTCACCCCGGCGGACCTGGCCGAGGTGCCCCTGGTCGGGCCGAGCCTGCAGACCGTGCGCGACGAACTCGGGCCGCTGGAGCCCGGCCGCCTGTCCCACGAATGCGTCCGCCGGGTGATCAACGCCATGGTCAACGACCTGCTGGCCGAGACCCGCTCACGCCTGGCCGAGGCCGCGCCGCAAAGCGCCGAGGCGATCCGCGCGCTCGATCATCCCGTGGTTGCCTTCTCGGAAGCGATGCGGGAAAAGAATCGCGGCCTCAAGGCCTTCCTCTTCGAGCGCATGTACCGCCACTACCGCGTGAACCGGATGATCACCAAGGCCCGCCGAGTCGTGACCGAGCTCTTCGAGCTCTACCTGAGCGAGCCGCGCTGCCTGCCGAGCGAGTGGCGGGCCGGCGCCGGCACCCCCGGCTCGGCCGAGACCGCGCGCCTGGTCGCCGACTACATCGCCGGCATGACTGACCGCTACGCGCTGGACGAGCACCGCCGCCTTTTCGACGCCTACGCCCGAAGCTGAATGAACCTCTTTCGCACCTTCAAGGACCTCATCGCCGCCGAGGTCGAGGCCCTCGCCGAAGCCGGCAAGCTGCCGGCCGGGCTCGATACCGCAAGGGTCACGGTCGAGCCGCCGCGCGAGGAGAGCCACGGCGACCTGGCGACCAACGCGGCCATGGTGCTGGCCAAGCCGGCGGGTATGAAGCCGCGCGACCTGGCCGCCCTGCTGGCGGAGCGGCTGGAAAGCCAGGAGGCGGTGCGCGCGGTCGAGGTCGCCGGGCCCGGCTTCATCAACCTGCGACTGACCGAGGACTACCTGCGCGCCCGCCTGGTCGACGTGCTGAACGCCGGCACCGCCTACGGCGACGCCGAGCTCGGCCGGGGCGAAAAGGTCAACGTCGAATACGTCTCGGCCAACCCGACCGGGCCGCTGCACATCGCCCACGCCCGCGGTGCGGTGATCGGCGACGCCCTGGCGGCCCTGCTGGAGAAGGTCGGCTACGAGGTCACCCGCGAGTACTACATCAACGACGCCGGCGCCCAGGTCGACGTCCTGGCGCGCTCGGCCCACCTGCGCTACCGCGAGGCCCTGGGCGAGGACATCGGCGAGATCCCCGAAGGCTACTATCCCGGCGAATACCTCAAGCCGGTCGGCCGGGACCTCGCCGAACG
Source organism: Kiloniellales bacterium (assembly GCA_030067055.1). Next base: position 1,175 of record JASJAL010000350.1, read on the forward strand.
CGACGGCGAGAAGTGGCTCGGCGTCGAGGAAGCCGTCTGGCTGACGCCGGTGCGCGACTTCGCCACCGCCGCGATGCTGGACCTGATCCGCGCCGACCTGAGGGACCTCGGGGTCGAGCAGGGGGTCTTCACCTCGGAGCGGGGGCTGGTCGAGGCCGGGCGGGTCGAGGAGGCCTACGAGGCCCTCGACTCCCAGGGACTCATCTACGTCGGCACCCTCGAGCCGCCCAAGGGCAAGCCGGTCGAGGACTGGGAATCGGTGCCCCTGACCTTGTTCAAGGCCACGGAGTTCGGCGACGACATCGACCGGCCGATGAAGAAGTCCGACGGCTCCTGGACCTACTTCGCCCCGGACATGGCTTACCACCTGGACAAGTTCCGTCGCGGCTTCACCGTCATGGTCGACGTCTTCGGCGCCGACCATGCCGGCCACGTCAAACGCCTCAAGGCGGGCGTGGCGGCGCTGACCCAGGGCCAGGCGAAGCTCGATATCCGCCTGTGCCAGCTGGTCACCCTGCTGCGCGGCGGAAAGCCGGTGCGGATGTCCAAGCGGGCCGGCAGCTTCGTGACCCTGAAGGAGGTCATCGACGAGGTCGGCAAGGGCGTCGTACGCTTCATCATGCTGACCCGGCGCAACGACGCGCCGCTGGACTTCGACCTCGAGCAGGTCTTGGAGCAAAGCCGCGACAACCCGGTGTTCTACGTTCACTACGCCCACGCCCGATGTTGCTCGGTCTTGCGCAGCGCAAAGGCGGAGTTCCCCGACATCGATCTCGACCGGGATGCGCTGGCGGCCGGGCCCCTGCATCGCTTGACCGACTCGGGCGAGCTTGGTTTGATCAAGCAGCTGACCAGCTGGCCGAGAATCGTGGAAGGCGCAGCCGAATCCTTCGAGCCGCACCGGATCGCCTTTTATCTTTACGACTTGGCTGCCGCGTTCCACAGCCACTGGAACAGGGGCAATGACAATGCCCAGTTGCGCTTCCTGCTCGCGACCGACCGCGAGCTGACGGCCGCCCGTCTGGCGCTGGTCCAGGCCGTCGCCTTGGTGATCGCATCGGGGCTGCAGATCATGGGCGTTGAGCCGGTTGAGGAGTTACGCTGATGCCATCGGAATCGATCCCTGAGGACGAACGCCTGGCCCTGGCGCGCGCGCTGCGCCACGTCAGCGAGGAGGATACGCCGGAGCGGACTCCGGAGAACCAGGAGGAGATCGCACGGCTCTTCGGCGACGAGGCCGAGGCCACCCAGGAAGAAGCGGTCAAGGAAGAGGGCGAGGGCAAGCCGAAGTTCCGCCTGCTGCACGTTCTGATCGGCCTGCTGGTCCTGGCCTGCCTGGCCCTGGTCGTGCCCCTGGCGATGGATTTCCTGGGCGGCGACGACAGCGGCGAGGTACCGGTGATCCAGGCGGAGCAGCAACCGGACAAGGTCCGGCCGGACGAGCCCGGTGGCCTGCAGGTGCCCCACCAGGACCTGCAGGTGCTGAACCAGGGCGCCGAGGAAGGTGCGGCCGAGCCGGTCGAACGACTGCTGCCGCCGCCGGAAACGCCGGAGCCCCTGGCACCGACCTCCGAGGACGTCCTCAGCCCGGGAACCGCGCCCGGCGCGTTGACCGAAGTGGCGCCGACCGAGGCTCCGGCTTCCCCGGCGGCCGAGGATACGACGGCTTCGAGCGTGGCCCCGACCACCGGCGACCTTCCGGCTGCCGAGCCCGCAGCGCCCGCGGAGGTTGCCGAGGTGCCCGCGGCGCCGACGGCAGAGAGCACCGCCGGGTCCGGCGCGAGCCAGGCGCCGGAGGTAGCAACGCCGGCCCCTGCGGCCCCGGCGTCAGAGACCCCGACACCAGCGGCTCCGGCACCGGTCGAAGCCGCCACGCCCGAGCCGAAGGCCGTCGAGCCGGCGGCGCCGGCCGAGCCCGCGAAGCCGGCCGAGGCTCAGCAGGCCGCCCTGCCGCCCAAGGCCGAGCCGGCCCCGGCTGCCGCGGGCGGCGGGATCTACATCCAGCTCGGCTCGCTGACCAACAGGGACGGCGTGCCCAAGGAATGGGCGCGGCTGCAGAAGGTCTTTCCGGACTTCCTGGGCGATATGGAGCTGGCGATCCAGACCGTGACCCTGGAGGGCCGCGGCACTTTCCACCGGATCCAGGCCGGCCCGCTGCCGAACCGCGGCACGGCCGAGGAGCTCTGCGCCTTCCTCAAGGACGCCAAGCAGGCCTGCATCGTCGTCAAGCGGTGAGGCCGGGGGCAGGCCCCGGCGGCCGTTCGGGAAATCTGGAGTTGCCAAGTCCATGACCGCTCAGGCCGTGATCTACGGCTGCGAGGGGCCGACGCTCAGCGAATGGGAGCGGGGGTTCTTCGCCGAGGCCGATCCGCTCGGATTTATCCTCTTTGCCCGCAACTGCGTGGACCAGGAGCAGCTGCGCGCGCTGGTCTCGGCGCTGCGGGCGACCGTGGAACGCGACGATGTCCCGGTGCTGATCGACCAGGAGGGCGGCCGGGTAACGCGGCTCAAGCCGCCGGCCTGGCGCGCCGCCCCGGCGGCGGGGGTCTTCGACGAGCTGGCCCGGCGCGACCTGGCAAGCGGCTGTGAGGCCGCCGAAGTCAACGCCCGGCTGCTCGCCATCGAGCTGCGGGCACTGGGCATCGACGTCGACTGCCTGCCGCTGCTGGACCTGCGGCTGCCCGAGGGCCACGGGATCATCGGCGACCGCGCCCTGGGCAGCGAACCGGAGCAGGTCATCGCCCTGGGCCGGGCCGTCATGAAGGGTCTCGCGGCCGCCGGCGTGATCCCGGTGATCAAGCACATGCCCGGCCATGGCCGGGCCCGGGTCGATACCCACGAGGCGTTGCCACAGGTGGACGCGCCGCTGGAGATTCTGCGGGACAGCGATTTCCGGCCCTTCCAGGCCCTGGCCGAGGCGCCCTGGGGGATGACCGCGCACATCGTCTTCACGGCCATCGACCCGGCGGGCCCGGCGACCACCTCGCCGAAGGTGATTTCCGAGATCATCCGCGGCGAGATCGGCTTCGACGGCCTGCTGCTGACCGACGACCTCTCCATGAAGGCATTGAGCGGCGGCCTCGGCGAGCGAGCCGCCGCCGCGCTGGCGGCCGGCTGCGACGTGGCGCTGCATTGCAACGGCGAGCGGGCGGAGATGGAGGCGGTCGCAGCGGCCGTCTCGCCGCTGACCCCGGCGGCGGAAGCCCGGCTGGCCCGCAGCCGGGCAGGCCTGGGATCGGCACCCCCGGTCGCCGAGTTCGCCGCGCTGTCCCAGCGCTTGGAGGGCTTGCTTGCCGGTTGAAGCCGGTCCCGACGGCCGCCAGAGACCGCCGGGCCGAGAGATGGTGACAGCGGCCCAGCTTCTGTATCATTGCCGGATTCGGCGGAGTCGCGGCAGGGAAAGAGCGACGTGACCTCAGCAGAGATTCTCGAGTTCGAAGCGCCCGATCGCGAACGGTCGCGCGACTTCGTCCTGGACCTGGACGGCTACGGCGGCCCGATCGACGTGCTGCTCGACCTGGCCCGGGACCAGAAGGTCGACCTGACCAGCATCTCGATCCTGCAGCTGGCCGAGCAATACCTGGAGTTCGTGCGCCGGGCCCGCCAGCTGCGCCTGGAGCTCGCCGCCGACTACCTGGTCATGGCGGCCTGGCTGGCCTACCTGAAATCCAAGCTGCTGCTGCCCAGCGAGCCGGACGGGGAGGAGCCCAGCGGCCCGCAGATGGCGGCCGCCCTGCGCTTCCAGCTGCAGCGCCTCGAATCCATGCGGAACTCGGGTGAGCGCCTGCTGGCCCGGGCCCAGCTCGGCCGCGACTTCTTTGCCCGCGGCGCGCCGGAGCCGCTGCGCACCGACCGGACCACCGTGTTCAACGCGACGCTCTACGACCTGCTGAAGGCCTACGGCGGCCAGAGATCGCGGGGCGGCAAGGTGACCAATCTGCGAATCCAGGCGACCGAGCTCTATTCCGTCGACGAGGCGATGGAGCGGCTGACCGCGCTCTTCGGTAACGTGCCGGAGTGGCGCACCCTGCACAGCTTCCTGCCGCCGGACCTGTCCGGGGCGCTGCTGACCCGCTCGGCCATCGCCGCGACCTTCGCGGCCAGCCTGGAGCTCTGCCGGACCGGCCGCCTGGAGATCCGCCAGGACGGGACCTTCGGGCCAATCCTACTGCGTCACAAGGAGGAGCAGCCTTGACCGAAGGCGCCGATCACCTGCGGCTGCTGGAGGCGATCCTCTTCGCCTCGGCGACCCCGGTCAGCGAGGCCGAACTGGCCCGCTTCCTGCCGGAGGGGGCCGACGTCTCGGCCGTCGTCGAGGAGCTGGCCGAGCACTACCGGCATCGCGGCGTCAACCTGGTGCAGGTCGGCAAGGCTTGGGCTTTCCGCTCGGCGCCCGACCTGGCGCCGCTGATGCGCCGCGAGCAGGAGGTGCAGCGCAAGCTGTCCCGGGCCGCCATAGAGACCCTCGCCGTGGTTGCCTACCACCAGCCGTTGACCCGGGCCGAGATCGAGGAGATCCGCGGGGTCAGCCTGTCCAAGGGGACCCTTGACGTGCTCCTGGAAGCCGGCTGGATCCGGCCCAGGGGCCGGCGCCGGACCCCCGGGCGGCCGGTTACCTGGGGCACCAGCCAGGCCTTTCTCGACCATTTCGGCCTGGCCCAGCTGGACGATCTGCCGGGCCTCGATGAGCTGGCCGCCGCCGGCCTCCTGGACAAGCGGCCGGCGCTGACCGCCCTGTCCAGCCGCGGTAAGCTGACCGAGCTGGCGGACGCGCAGGACACCGGGCCACTGCCCGAGGACGAGGAAGACCCGGAGGACGAGGACTCCGACGCCCTCGAGGCCGGCTTCGGCGAAGACCTGGTCGAAGAGGCGCCGGAAGACGGAGAAGACGCGGCCGCGGCGCAGGAGGACACCGGGGAAGAGGCGGAGGACGACGCGCCTCAGGCCGGCCGGCTGCGCCAGGTCGAGGCCTGACCGGCCGGGTCCGATCCAAGCCCCCC